>DOXU01000038.1 GCA_003518885.1 Oscillospiraceae bacterium | reverse complement strand
CAGGGAAATAATGCATTGACGGCACTTTTATATTTGTTTTCCATTTTGCCACTACCAAAGAGTGATCTCGCGGAAAAACTAAGAGCCCTTTCTAAACTATTTCCGCATGGGGATACAACCGGAACTGCGACAGGTATTGCCATGTCTGACGAAGAATCTGGTGCGCTTACCATTAGTTTGAACATGTTGAAAGTGGATAACGGGAAAATACAAGCGACATTCGATTGTAGGGCACCGATTTCGGCCACTAAAGAGACGCTGGGGGATATCTTGGAAAATGAGGCAAAAGCCTTTGGCTTTTCACTTGAACAAGCGTTTCAACCTGCCCATCTTGTGCCAGAAGATACGCCATTTATTCAGACATTGCTGAAATGTTATGAACAATATACGGGGAAAAAAGGAAGCTGCCTTTCCACTGGTGGGGGAACCTATGTCCACGATTTAAAAAACGGAGTGGCTTTTGGGTGCTCTATGCCTGAAACGGATAATCGTATGCATGGTGCAGATGAATTTGCCATAGTAGAAGAGTTGATTACAGGTGCTAAGATTTTCACGCAGGCAATTATTGATCTTTGCGGGGCATGAGTAGATGGTTTATTTAGATTATGCGGCGAATACACCGGCAAACGAAGCCGTGTTAGAAACATTCTGTGAAACGGAGCGAAATTTTCCGGCCAATCCGAGTTCCCCTCATCCATTGGGACAGGAAGCAGGAAAACGACTTGAAAAGGCGAGCCAAGAAATTGCGCATATGCTGCAAGTAAAAGAGAGTGAATTGATTTACACTTCGGGTGCCAGTGAAAGTAATAATCTGGCAATCAAGGGGGTTGCACATCAATATCAGTCCCGCGGGCATCATATTATCTCTACTTGGTTGGAACATTCTTCAGTAAATGGTGCATTGGCCGCGCTTAGTAAAGAGGGATTTGAAATCGACTATGTTCGCGTAACAAAGCAAGGACAGGTTGATCTGGAAAACTTACGGTCGTTATTGCGTGAAGATACCATTTTAGTTTCCATTTGTATGGTGGATAGTGAAGTGGGCTTGCAACAGCCAATTAAAGAAATCTATCAAATTTTGCAGGACTATCCGCATTGTTTGCTTCACGTAGATGCTGCACAAGCAGCCGGTAAATTACCGGTTTCTTTAGAATATGCGGATCTTCTCACGTTGGCGCCACATAAGTTCTATGGATTAAACGGCTCGGGGCTGCTTTTACGTAAGGATTCTGTGTTATTAACGCCATTAATTGATGGGGGAATGAGTACAACACCATTTCGGAGTGGAACCCCGGTGTTGTCGCATATTACCGCAATGGAAACAGCGTTGAGGCAGGCCGAGCGAAAAAGAGAAGCATGGATGATATCTGTGGAAAAATTAAATCATAAATTGCGAGAGGCTTTATGTAATTTTTCAGAAGTTCTGATTAATAGCACGACGTTTTCTATCCCTTATATTTTTAATTTGAGTGTTCCAGGTGTCCGTGCAGAAAAGATGCAAAAGATGTTGGCCGAACGAGGAATTTGTTTATCTACAAAATCAGCGTGTTGTGCACCAGGAACAGTTTCTCGTCCTGTTTTTGCCCTGACAGGAGATAGAAAGCGCGCACTTTCTACTTTGCGGGTTAGTTTAAGCCATTTGACCAGTGAAAACGAAGTAGATTTATTTTTAGAGGCATTTTCGGATTGCAGAAAACAGTGGCGGAGTCATTAATATGAAGTTTTATGAAGAAGTGGAACGCAGTTTACAAAAAAAATATCGCAAGGAAATTTGGCTGCGCTTTATTCAGGGGATTAAAGAGTATCAGCTTATTCAAGAAGGAGATCACATAGCAGTATGTATTTCTGGGGGCAAAGATTCCATGTGTATGGCAAAGTGTTTTCAGTTACTTGCCAGACACAGTGAAGTCCCATTTGAAGTAACTTATTTGGTAATGGATCCTGGGTATAATGCGATCAACAAGCAACGCATTTTGGATAATGCGGAAGCATTGCAAATCCCTATTCAAATGTTTGAGACAAAAATTTTCGATATTGTGGCGAACGAGGATGAGTCTCCTTGTTATCTCTGTGCTAAAATGCGTAGGGGATATTTATATCGTGAAGCGCAGCGAAACGGCTGCAATAAGATTGCATTGGCCCATCATTTTGATGATATGATTGAGACGGTGCTGATGAGCATGTTCTATAGTGGCGAGATTAAAACGATGATGCCTAAATTACATAGTGCACATTATGCTGGTATGGAGCTAATTCGGCCGATGTATCGCGTGCGAGAGGCAGATATCATCGCATGGAAACGCTATAATGGGTTGGAGTTTATTCAGTGTGCTTGTCGCTTTACCGAAAACTGTGTCTTGGGTGATAATGGGGGCGGTTCCAAACGCCAAGAGATGAAGGCTTTGGTTAAGGAGTTGCGAAAAGAAAGCCCTTTGATTGACCGCAATATTTTCAGCAGTATGCAAAATATTAATTTGGATGCTATTATCGGCTGGCGAAAAGATGGAGAACGCCATCATTTTCTAGACACTTATGACACAGTATAATGGTGCAAATAGACAAAAAAAACGCCCGCAGAAGGCGAGCAAAAATGAAAAAAATAAAATCAGAAGAAATGAGGAAAAACACGTTCAAATGACATTAACACGTTGGTTAATGCAGTGGGCGCCTAGCACAGACATCTAGTTAGATGAAAATGATTACCACACTGCCGGGTAATTGCTACCTTGCCTATAATATACTATTATGGTGTAGGTATGTCAATACTTCTTATAGGCTTTTTTGAACGGAATTTAAAAATAAAGGCAGAAGATATTCTAATGCACGCATATGAACAAGTAGGGGCATCATAAAGTAGGGGCGGGGGCCTATTGTTTTTCTGGGGAGGAAAAAGGATGCCGCACTTTAAACGTCGATACCGTTTTTCAAGAAAAGCCCG
>DOXU01000071.1 GCA_003518885.1 Oscillospiraceae bacterium | reverse complement strand
ATTCTGCGTTTTAACGGGGCAGGATTGCTTTGTGGACCAGCCGGTGTATATTGGCTCATTAAGCTCAATAAATACTGCCCTTTAGGTAAATGGGCATGTATCCATTGCAAGACGCGAAAAGAGTCTTTCCGTGCACCTGGCAAAACCAAATGGCGAATAATCACCCCTCTTTGCAAAATTCCCTGTTCATCATACTGTAACCCGCCTATCTGCTTCACCATCTCTTGAATCGCAGCAGTGGCTACCACAAAATAATCCGGTGCCCCGGAATACTGCGTCGATAGCGTCTCGCTAACATATTTGAAATCCGGCATAAAAATCGAAACGGCTCCTTTTAATGCCTGAATCGTCTCAATTCGCTCATACCCCCCACAGTTGTAGGCAATGGGAATTCTCAATTGAGAATGTACGCCATTCAAGGCCTCCAACACTTGGGGCACAAACTGTGTAGCCGTTACTAAATTGATATTGTGCGCTCCTTGTTTCTGGAGTTCTAAAAAGATTTCCCCCAACCGTTTGGTTGAAATCTCTTTGCCGAATCCTCCCGTACTGATGCGGTAATTTTGACAATAACAACAACGCAAAGTACAGCCACTAAAGAATACCGTGCCGCTCCCTTTGGTTCCACTTATGCAAGGTTCCTCCCAATGATGCAAAGCCGCACGCGCTACTTTTATCTGGCTTCCACTCCCACAAAATCCGGTTTGCCGCGTTCTATCTATTCCACATTTTCGCGGACACAAAGCACATGCTTTCATTGATAACATGTATTTCCCTCTCTTTTCTACCAAAAAAGGCCGTCATCACACGGCCTATTTTGATGCATTCTTTTATCGAAGGAGATTATAAATCATCCGCATCTTGTTCCGGTTGATCCCCTTTTTTAGGCGTACCCGAGTAGCTGCCGGACGGATCTTGGTGTGCCCCCTCTTTAGAATGGTAGGCATCGATTGCCTTTTGCGCTTTTGACGGTATTTTTTCTTTTTTTCCTGTACGATGGCACATATTCCTCACCTCAGCTATAGTGTGCGAATAAACCAAGCAAACATACATCGTGCATCCGCGATTTCCCTCTAGGATATTCCGTTCAAATTTCCCCTAAAGCGCGCTTAGTCGTTTTTCACCACTTCTACACTTTTGGTGAAAATGATCCCTTCCGTCACTTTTTCTTTTAACATGGCAAGCAAATGATCTCTTGCGTCGGCGGGCACCACACATTCAATCACCAAAGGCAACTGCTTGCTTGTTTAAAAGAGCTTTTGTTTATGCACAATGCGATCTTGTCCATATCCAGCAACCCCTTTGGTAATCGTCGCCCAGATAACCCCCTGATTTTTTAAAAAGCGTAAAACCGCTTCCTTTTCTGTCTCCTTAAACCAAGCATTCCGCTCTTTTGTGAAAATTTTAATCACATCATATGCTGTGTCTTCCACTTTCTCCTCCAGGCCCTTTATTATGCTGATTTGTCCATGGGGCAGGTTCTTACTTAATTTTAGTGCCAACCTTTGGCCTTCCTCTGCTGGCAAGATGCTTTCCAAAATCAGCGGCAGATCATTAAACTGTGCATCTTCCAAAACAGGCGCATGGAAATGTCCTTGCCCGTCCAAGCTCATCTCTCCGCGACGAATGGTGACACCTGGCACCCCTTCTTGCCACATATTCTTTTCAACCCAATGTAACACTGTTGGGGAAAAGGCCTGTTCACCTGCAACAATTCGCAATAAAACAGCCATCTTCTCATTACCTGCCTTTTTAAAGTAATTTGGCCGTAGTTCCCCCTAGCCAACAAAAGAGGACCGAAAGGAAAAGATTCGACACGATATTGATCGCCATCATCCAATATTTTCCCGTTGAAAAAAACTGGATGGTCTCCAAACTGAAAGTAGAAAACGTGGTCAGGCCACCCATCATGCCCGTTGTCAAAAACAAACGCATTTCCGCTGAGACAGGCCAAAAACTTAAACTGGCCTGCATGATAAACCCAATAATAAAGCCACCCAAAATATTCACAATCAATGTACCAACAGGAAAAACGCCTAATGAACGCGTTGTCCAAGTACTAATAGCATACCGCAACATGCCTCCTAAAAAGCTGCCACATCCCACAAATAATAGTCGTTGAATATTCACCTGAATTCCACCCCATTCTTCTCCATAAAAACGCAAAACGACCAGATGACAACAGAAAAAGACCCCTACTTTCGAAAAAATAGGAGTCATTAGTATTTTCATACATTTATGGCGAACCCCATCGCCTACCCGTATTATAAACGATTGTGTACTTTCTGTAAAGATAGCCCCTTCCTCTTTTAGAGGCCTACCCATTGCGAACCCGCAGCAAACGCCGGATTCGCACCTGCATTTCTGCGGTGATTAACATAATAAGGGGCAAGGCGACAGAAAACACAACAAATAATTTTTCATAATTAGGTAGCCAACCGTTAATTTCTACATTGCTAGAAAATAGAATCGTTGAGGTACTCACAACCAACAAAGCTATAGGCGTCACAACTTTTGCCGGTTGGTCCACCTTGGTTAAGTGGGCAAAACCAATGCTGGTCGAAAAAAGGGCCACCGTAATTTTTACATAATTACAGATTAGAAAAATCATGCCAATCAACACTTCAAACCGGCTGAAGAAATCCCCCAATGAGATAATGCTTACTGCATAAAACGAAGGATAATAAGACATCTTTAAGTTGTTGACCCCCAAAAGCAGGGTGTTTCGAAAGGCAATGACCACAAAAATCCCCATAGCAATCACAAGAGACAGGGAAAAAATCTTGTATGGGCTGACGCTGGGCTTAATTTCTTTGAACAGACTCATAAAAAGAATAGACTCAGCGTAGGGAATGCAAAATATAGAGAATGCCTCTTTAAATAGGCCGGGATAATGGATTGTGCCAATCGGAAACATGTTCTCCAAATGCATGTACTTGACACCCAAAACTGCCGTCAGGCCAATAGCGATCAAAACGATCACCGTCATAATAGAGCACCACTGCCCAAACTTATCTACCCCACTTTTCACCATCCACACACTGAGAAAAAACATAAAAATCAAAAAAACAATCTCCGGTGTCGCTGGCATGGCAGCAATTTGTAAAAATTCAGCAAAGCACCTCATCACCGTGTCACAAAGGAAGGCTGAAAACAAGATATAAAGAACCGAAATAACCTTTCCTAATATTCCACCAAACACCAGCGTGATAATTTCGTACAAATGCCGACCCGGAAATAGCGAGAGTAAGCGACAATAGATAAGCATCACCGGCAAATAAAACAAGGATGCCAACAAGATCGCAAGCCAAGTTGTTCGCTCGGGCGTCAGACTGATGCCAACAACCAATGCATTACCCGAAATAAAAAGTACCAAAACGCAAACTGCCTGCTTTAAGGAAAGCCCTGTTTTCAAAAGTATCCCCCCTTAGAGACAATGCCATACCGTCTGGCACCAATGGGTTAATGAACCCATTAAGCTGAAATTTTTTCCCACGGTAGAAAACCAGATATTCATAACAAAGGTAAAAACCAATACCGATACATAAAAAGTTTTCAATCCCTTACGTTCCTTTTTCCAAAAAGGAAGCAGATCAAAGATCACAATCAACGCATAAAAAAAGAGATAAATTCCTATATACATATCAATCACTCACCGGAATTTTGGATTTTGCCAGAGCCGAATCGCTTGTTTTGACCTCCACCGACACCTGAACGGGCAGCGTTTTAAAAATGGTATCCCATTTGGCTGCATTTTTTGCCCAATAGGCAGGCTCATGCGTGCTAATGGTACGCCCAAAGCCGAAAACATCCACATCATATTTTTCCTGTATACTGTGAATAACCGTTTGAAGAGAAGCTTTTACCTGTTCCTCTGACTCCTGCTCAATGGCTTGTATTTCCCCCTGCGTGCCAAACCTTTTGTTGCTCATCACTTCCCCAAGGCTGTTCTCAATTTGAACCTTCGCTGCAATTTCTGCCTTTCCTTTTTGTACGCGAGGAACAATTTGGGTGGAAAGGCGTTTGATTTCAAAAGAACCGCCTGGGTTTCCTTGTTGATCTCGCAAAACAATAATGCCGCCTTTTACTGCATTACGCGTCATCAGCAAATACTGAGACTCATCCGCGTTTAAATAGCCAACCAAACGGTCTTTTTTAAAAAGTGCACTGCCCGTAAATTGTGGTGCTTTTTTCTGGTTAGGGTCATGGTCAATTAACGGTAAAATAAGAGAAACTCCCTCGTCAGCCAGTTCCTCATTTGCCTCATACAACTGTATCTGTGGAATTTTAGAGAGTGTTTGGGCATCATCCTGTAACATCTGCGTTAAAGCCGTACTATTGATTGAATTTAACGGGGATTTCAGCTTCAACACTTCTTCTGCGCTGTTCGCCTTAGAAATCATTAAATTCAAAGACAGTCGTAATTCGTTGTCTTGGTTAATCCAGCTAAGCAACGGAGCTATCCCCGCACTGGCAAGCTGGTGGCTGATGATAATTGCCTCACAGTGACTAAAATAGAGCTTGTATCCTGAGCCTTTTTCTGCATTACGAACCGCATCAAAAATAGTTTTTCCATCTGATTCCACAACGGTCGATTCGGAAGAATTGCCGTCTGAATCGCCGCTGCTTTCCCCACCTGATTCATTGACTACCTCAAAAGACAGATGATAGTTTCCTTGCGTGCCACGATCGATGGAAAAACCTGTAACAATATCCAAAAGATTTAATTCCCGATAATCAAAACAACCAGACAGTGTGATCACCAATAAGGCCGCCATCAAAAGCAATAAAATCTTCTTCTTTTTCATGAGCGTTTCCCATTTTTTGCTCGTTCTTTAGGCTGGTCGCTAAAATGCGGATGCCTAATCATAAACCACCAAGGGGCGCGCACAAAAAGATCTCTTTGTTCTTGCAATTTTGCCGTGCTGAGGGGGGATAAAACCGGTACACCAAAAGACGACATATTGAGAAGATAGAGCAAAAGGCCCATCATACCAAACATATAGCCATAAAGGCCAATAATCGCCGCCAAAATCAACAAAATGAACCGGATAATGATGACCGCCCCTTTAATGCGCGCGTTAAGCAAACCCGTAATGCCCGTAATGCCTACCACAATAATCATAGGAGCACTGACCAAGCGGGCCGAAACGGCAGATTGTCCAATAACAATGGCCCCAACAATGCTTAAAGCTTGGCCAATAGAGTTCGGCATACGGATGCCCGTTTCCCGCAGAATTTCAAAAACCGTCATCATCAAAATGGCTTCAAAAACAGTGGGCAATGGCACACCTTGCCTGGCTTTCGCTACACTAATTAAAAGCGGCGTAGGCATGATTTCTTGATGGAAATTCACCAAAGCGACATAAATAGCGGGCGTACTCAAAGAGAGAAAAAACCCAATCAGGCGCAAAACCCGCCCAATGGAGGCAAAAAAATAATTTAAATAATAATCATCCGGGCTTTGAAAATGTTCAATAAAAAGATGGGGAACCGTCAAAACCACTGGAGTCCCATCCAAAAATAATGCTACTCTACCTTCCAACAATTTGGCCGCCACCACATCTGGCCGCTCGGTACTCCCTACTGTTTTAATGGGAGAGAACGGTGCATCGCCAATAAACTCCGAGAGATAATTAACATCTAGTGCACTGTCCAACGAAAATTTATTCAACCGGTTTTCTAACTCTGCCAATACCTCTTTATCGACGACACCTTCTAGATAACAGATGCACCCCTGCGTTTGGGTCCGTCTGCCAAAAACACGATATTGCATCTTTAATTCTGTGGTGCGCAATCGTCGGCGCAACATCGTCAAATTGACCAACAAAGATTCATTGAACCCCTCTCGCGGGCCACGTAGGACTTTTTCATCCTCTGGCTCTGCAATGGAGCGGATTAGCCACCCCTTTGTGTTCAAAATAAGCGCTTCATTGCAGCCAGACACCATCAAAACGGTATCGCCATAAACAATGGCCTGCACCAACTTATCAATCTCGTTGGTCTTATCCACACTGTCAGAAAGCGTAATACACTTGGCGATCACATCAATAAAATCCGCTGCACCACGCCGTCCAAAAGGATATTGTTGGATTGGTTGGATGACATCTTCATTGAAAAGCTTGTTTTCCACCATACTATCTGTATAAAACGCACAGCACTGAATGGAGGAATCCGCTCGATTTTCAAAATACCGGGCGATTAACGTCGCATCCCCTTGAAATAACGCCTTAATTTTCTTGGTGTTTTCTTGTAAGTCGAATGTAAGAACTGCCTTTTGTTGTGCCATCTTCCTTCCCCCCACCTGTCATTTTCCAACTGCATTATGGACTATTTTCCCCAAAATATACAAATTGATCGGCATCCCTGGGCAATTAACCGCTATTTTACAAAAACTGCTTTTTCATGCTATACTAAATTAAAGTACTTTAAAAACCGGATAGGTAAAGGAGGATCATTTGTTTCCCAATAAAAGGCTTAAACTGATTGTACGAATTTTAATCATTCTCTTAGGCGCTATTTTATACTCCGTCGGGCTGGAACTCTTTTTAGTCCCCAATAGCATGATTGATGGCGGTGTAATGGGGATTGCCATCATGGTCAGCCATGTAAGTGGGCTTCCATTAGGAATTTTTACCTTGTTGCTAAATATTCCTTTTTTCTTCATTGGTTATAAACAAATTGGAAAAAGCTTTACCTTTTTTACGCTCTTTTCCGTCTTAGCAGTTTCTATTATCATCTCTCTTCTTCGCCCTGTCCCCAGCCTGACTCATCAACCCATACTGGGTAGCTTGTTTGGTAGCGTTATTGTGGGCATTGGGATTGGCCTTATTATCCGAAACGGTGGCTCTTTAGATGGTTCCGAAATTATTGCAATTATCTTAGATAAAAAAGTAGGCTTCTCTATTGGCGAGATCGTCATGTTCTTCAATCTATTCATTCTGTCTAGTGCCGGCTTTATCTTCGGTTGGGATCGCGCCATGTACTCCCTTATTGCTTACTTTATTTCCTTCAAGGCTATTGATGTGGTCGTAGAAGGCCTGGATGAGTCCCGCTCTGTTATGATTATCTCTGATCGTTACCAAGAAATCACAGATGCCCTGCGGGATCGCCTTGGGCGCAGTGGCACTTTTTTAGAGGCCAAAGGAAGTTACATGAATGGAGACTCCACCGTTCTCTATTTGATCGTCTCCCGTCTGGAAATTGCCAAATTAAAATCAATCGTCCTAGATTTTGACTCAAATGCGTTGGTTACCATCGGCAGTGTAGAAGTCGCTGGCAAAAAATATAAAAAACGCCCTATTCACTAATCGATCTTGCCGTTTTGATCTTGTTGATAAAGGCCATTGGAAAGAGAGGTATTTCTCCTTTTCAATGGCCTTTGTGTGCATTTTCGCCCCTTTTCCCTCTTATGAAACAAAAATGGGCAATTATGTATAATATTTGATCTATTTCCGTGTTTAAGATCGTTTTTTGCTTAAATCGCCCAATATATGGACCAATTTTTGTTGACAAGGGAACGAAATCCGTGTATTATAAGTACGCATATTATATGTGTGCTTATAATACGTATACTTATTATTCAATCAAAGTGGTGCACTATGGATAAAACTCTATCTGAAAATGTCGAAACTTCTAAATCCATAACGGGTTATTATTTCAGCCGTCTTTACAACGCACGGAACAGCGAGATAAAAAAAGAGCTGCGCCGTTTTCATATTACCCATCCGCAATTTAGCGTTTTCTGTGCTTTAAATTCTCTGACACAAGAGAAAGGCTACGCTAACCAATCCGAAATTGCCAAGGATGCTGAAATGGATGTCATGACGGTTGGCAATATTCTAAAGACGCTCGAATCCAATGGATACATAGAACGAAAACCCGATCCAACGGATTCGCGGGCAAGCGCGGTCTTTTTGCTTGAAAAGGGGCACCAAAAGCTCAATGAGGCATTCCCGGTCGTACGCCAGATTGATGATAAATATTTTAATCGGTTGGGGGAACAGCGCGCACTATTTGACAAACTTCTTGCTCAAATTCTTTTTCCCGATTCAACCGACAACAAAGAAAATGTATGAAAGTGGGTAAAAAATGGGGCTCTCTAAAACACGTAAAAACTTAATTCTGCTAGTCGCTTGTCTGGAAGCATTTATGTCCACCCTGGACGGCAGTATTGTCAACATTGCTTTGCCGGATATTTCGGAGCAAATGCATGTTCATATTAGCGAAGTGCAATGGGTTACAACCGCCTATTTATTGACCATTGTCCTTCTTCTGCTCTTGTGGGGAAAATTGGCCGATATTCGCGGGAAAAAGCCCGTTCTTATTATTGGTTTTGTCCTCTTTGCCGTTGGTTCCGCCATGTGCAGTATGTCGCATAGCTTATCCTTTTTGGTCTTTTCGCGGATTATTCAGGCATTTGGTGCAAGTTCCATGATGTCTTTAAGCCAAGGAATTATCACGAGCACCTTTGAACCGGGCGAACGCGGTTTCGCTTTGGGACAAGTTGGCATGATGGTTGGTCTTGGCAGCTTGGCTGGCCCATTCTTGGGTGGCGTCCTAGTCAACGCCTTCAGCTGGCCCTCTATTTTCCTCATTAATATTCCTATTGCCATTTTTGGCGCAGTCATGGCCTTTTTCGTCATGCCTGCTCATGAGGAAACCAGCAAACTGATCTCCTTTGATGGAAAAGGCACTGCCTTCTATTCTGCTGCTATGCTAGTGCTTTTCCTCACTTTATTGCTGGCCCAGCAAGGTATTCTACCTGCAATCTGGCTTATTCCAGCAGTCGTTATCGCCGTTCTCTGTCTGTGGGGCTTTGTTCATACCGAAAGACATTCGCCCGATCCACTGATTCATATGCATTTATTCCGTAAAATGCCCTTTACATTGGGTCTTATGCAAGGCTTTTTCATCTTCATTGCTTTGAGCGCCACTTTAATGTTTATGCCATTTTACTTGCAAGATGTTTTAAAATATGGTCCTTTACATGCCGGTATTATTATCGCAGTTTATCCTATCGTGATGGCCATTTTCTCCCCCATCAGTGGACGATTGGCCGATCGCATGTCCACACGGCCTTTAACCGCACTTGGTACCGGTCTTTCGGCTGCCGCTTTAATTCTACTTGCCTTTACCCATGTTAACACGCCTATTTGGGTTACGGTCGTGGGCTTGGCTGTTCTTGGACTTGGAAATGGCCTATTTCAATCGCCAAATAACACCGATATCTTTAACTCTGTACCACTTTCACAATTGGGAATTGCCGGTGGTATCAATGCCTTATTCCGTAACATCGGTTTTGTCGCCGGCACATCGTTTTCCGTTTTGATTTTTTCCTTTACGGCCGGCTTGGATGTGAACTCCATTTCAGGTAACATGGATAATAACGCCTTTATGCAAGGCTTTGCTTGGGTCTTTGTTTTCTGTGGCATTTGCTCCGTCATCGCTTTCTTACTTTGCTTTATGCGTGTAATGAAAAAAGGAACGCCCTCTGACGCTCCCGACTCGATTAAAGAACAATAAAACTTTTTTACTCTACTTTGAATAAACAAAAGACGAAAGAACACTTTTTCTGTTCTCTCGTCTTTTTAATTTTCAAAAACCAGGACAGCTATTCCTCTGTACTTCCTTTTGTCCAAACCAGGTCCTATTTTCATACGGCAGTTTACTAACTTGCAGCGTGTACCGAAGAGCACATCTTCTTCATCTGCCTGGCTCTTTTATATGGAGTAACCTAAGACAAATTCATAACAACTAGTAGGTTTTAATTTCTCCTTCTGAATAGGATACGGACGAACACCAGACCTTCCCAATTTTCCATTTGACCCCCTCCTTGAAAATACCCAACCGATTATGCTTTCCCCCTGCAAACATAAAAATAGCGCAGCCCTTAACGAGCTGTGCTATTTCTATTTCTTTACTATCGCTTTTAAATGCTAAGCAAAAATATTCATGCCTGCAAACACAATCACACCTGCTATGATGATATAGCCAATGTAGTATTTCATTACTTTGGAGAACAGCTTCCCATCCTGTCCTACCAAGCTGGTTGCCGCCACAGCCGTTGCGATGCTCTGGACCGAAATAATCTTACCAGCTGTAGCACCGGTGGCGTTTGCTGCTGCCAACCAGACCGTTTTGGATTCATTCAAGTGCAACTGCGAAGCTGCGGATGTTTGTAATTTACCAAAGAGTACACTGCTTGATGTTGCACTGCCTGTGATAAAGGTGCCCAAAGAACCAATCAATGGAGCAATTAATGGGTAGAAGGTTCCTGTCATAATGACAAGCATGGTTGCAATTGCGCTAACCATCCCGGCATAACCCATAATCTTGGCAAGTGCCAACACACTAACAACTGTGATGATGGTTCTGGTTAACTGTTTAACCGTACGGCCAAGTACTCCAAGAATCTCTCCGAAATTGGCGCCCTGTGCCAGACCACCAATAAAGGCGGAAATCATAATCATCGTACCTGGTACGCCGATCCATGTAAAGGTGTACGCGGCTGCATTAGAGCCGGTATAGATTTTCACAGAAGTCTTAATCGTAGCCAATGCTTGATGGATCGGCGGGATTAATGACGTAACAGTTAATAGAATAAAGATCAACAAGAACGGGAGCCATGCATTGATTGCACCACCCAAAG
>DOXU01000226.1 GCA_003518885.1 Oscillospiraceae bacterium | reverse complement strand
TCATAATACCATCGGAGACTTTTAGAATTTCATCGATATTGCATACGCCATCATAATTTTCGATTTTGGGTAAAATTTTGATATTGGTTCCACCCTCACTATCCAAAATGGAACGCATTTCCAAAACATCTTCGGCTGAGCGAGTGAAGGAAGCGGAAATAGCATCAAAGCCGTTTTGCACGCCAAAAATAAGATCGGCACGGTCTTTGTCGCTAATAAATGGCATCGAAACATGCGCATCCGGAACATTTACATTTTTATTATTGGAGACTTCTCCACTGTTTTCAACTTCACATAGGATTTCCGTTTCGGTGGTACTTTTGACCCTCATTTCGATTAATCCATCCGCTATTAAGACATGGTTGCCTGGCTTTACGTCTTTGGGCAGACCATCGTAGGAAATAGAGGCATATGTCTGGTCCCCTTCTATTTTTTCCGTAGTAAGGGTAAATTCCTGGCCTTTTTTTAAAGAAAATTTTTGGTTATTTTTAAATAGGCCAAGGCGTAATTCTGGTCCTTTGGTATCCAATAGGTAGGATAGAGGGGTACCAACTTCTTTTTGAATATTCCGAATAAAGTCCAAGCGCTGCTTATGCTCTTCGTGCGTTTGATGTGAGAAATTGAAACGGGCAACGTTCATGCCAGCAAGCATGAGCGCCTTTAATTTATCGGCCGACTCCGTTGCCGGCCCAAGCGTACAGACGATTTTTGTTTTTCGCATTTTTTTCATGATTTTTCTCCCTCTGCAGCTAATTCGTCAATATCGGAAAATCTGTGTGAATAAGCGAAAATATATACTTACCCTCTATTATATCGTACCCGAAAAATGATTGCAATCGGTATACTGTTTAAATAATATTTTAAAAAAGGAAAATCAATAGTTGATAATTATTTCGGAATTTTATACAATAATGATATGAGAGTACTTCGGTTTATACTTAATGTGTAGATGCAGTGATATAGGATTGGAGCGATCATATTGGCAAAACGGACTGTTCGTCCGGGATGCGCGGGTTTTCTTACTGCCATTGCGGTGGTAGCGATAGGGGCCGGTGTGTTCTTTTATTCAATTTACAACAAGCGCAATGCCACAACCCCAACAACCTCCTCCGCCTCTTCATCCAGTACGGCTTCGACAGCATCAACAACTTCAACAGCAAATTCTGAGACGAAGGCAGGAGGCCTTCTAGCTGTTGTCAATGCTGACAATCCACTTCCAAGTGATTTTTCCCCCACATTAACGACGGTGGCTTCTTCGAACTATTTAGCAGCTACTGCAGATGAGGAAATCAAAAAATTGGATACACGTGCAGCTCCTCAGGTGGAGAAAATGATCAAGGCAGCACATGATGACGGAGTGGATTTGTTTATTGTTCACGGGTACAAGAGTGTAGAGACGGACAGAACAGCTTTTAAAAACAAAGTTAAGCAGTATCGCACAAAAGGGTATAGTGCAAGTAAAGCTTCCTCAAGAGCGACAGAGGCACTTGGAGAGCCGGGAACGACGGAAGATGAAACAGGTCTTTCGGTTGATATGGAAACAGAAACATTTTACAAACAAGTCGGTGGATTAAGACAGTCTTTTTCTCAAACAGATGCTTATGCTTGGCTGGTGAAAAATGCGCCGGAATATGGCTTTATTTTGCGCTATCCAAAGAGCAAAGTAAGTGTGACCGGCGTAGAGTATGAACCATATCATTGGCGCTATGTAGGAACGGATAATGCCAGGAAAATTGAACAGAGTGGCAAATGTTTAGAGCAATATGCCAAGTCGTGATTTTGACGTTAAAAGCATTGACAGGGTCTTTGTTATTTGCTATACTAATTTTAACAATAAAGCAGGGGAACTATTCCACCTTACCTCGTGTGTCAGCGACCATGAGGTCAATATTGCCTGTCATTTTGTCTTTTCATAAAGACGGATGTCATGGAATATATAACGGATGGAAGGTTTCATCCGTTTTTTGATGCATGATTTTAATTTTGGAGGTGCTGGCTATCAGCAGGGAAATGCTCCTCAATGGGGAGATTAGGGACAGAGAAGTACGTGTGATTGATGCAAATGGCGAACAGCTGGGAATTCTTTCTTCCCGCGAAGCGTTACGGTTGGCTGAGGAAAAAAATCTTGATCTAGTCAAGATTGCACCGCAGGCTAAACCACCCGTATGTCGCATTATGGATTACGGAAAGTATCGCTTTGAACAGGCGAAAAAGGACAAGGAAGCAAAGAAAAATCAACGTGTGGTTGAAATCAAAGAGATCCGTATGTCATTGAATATTGACCAACACGATCTTGAGACAAAGGCCGGCCATGCCCTTCAGTTTTTGAAGGCGGGCAATCGCGTGAAGGTAACGGTCCGTTTTCGCGGCCGTGAAATGGCACATACAAGTCTTGGAAGAACTTTGCTCGCACGCTTTGCTGAACTTTGCGCAGAGCTTGCTTCTGTAGAAAAACAGCCGAAGCTTGAAGGGCGGAGTATGTCCCTATTTCTTGTGGCCAAACCTGCCAAGGAAGCAAACGGCAAAGGAGGAAAAAAACATGCCGAAACTGAAAACACACAGCGGCGCGTCTAAACGTTTACGTTTTACCAAAAATGGTAAGATTAAACGTGCACATGCGTTTAAATCCCATATCCTGAATAAAAAAAGTACGAAACGTAAACGGGGCTTACGCCAGGCCGCTTATGCTGATGCGACAAATGTGGCTGCGCTGAAGCACCTTTGCCCTTATAATTGAGCAGTTACGCGGATATTTGCGAAAGGGGTCGTTTTAACAGCGGCTGGTATGGAGGTTTAAGCAAAAATGGCGAGAGTCAAAGGCGCGATGATGACGCGCAAACGCAGAAAAAAGGTTTTAAAGCTAGCTAAAGGCTATTGGGGTGGCAAGAGCCGTCTATTCCGTACGGCAAATGAAGCCGTTATGAAATCCCTGAGCTATGCTTATGTAGGCCGTAAACATAAAAAGCGGGATTTTCGTTCCCTGTGGATTACACGTATTTCCGCAGCATGCAAATTGAATGGAATGAATTATTCTACTTTTATCAATGGGCTGAAAAAGGCAGGCATCGTTTTGAATCGTAAAATTCTTGCAGAATTAGCGGTTAATGATCAGACGGGTTTTACCTCTTTGGTTGAAAAGGCGAAAGCCGCATTATAAGCTGAATATTCAGGCAAATTTTAGAACTGTCCTTTCCTGCACGTACGCAGGCAGGGCGGTTTTTTTATGTCCTGCGTATATAAGGGAAAAGGGCGGTGAGAAAGTGGAGATTACAAGCAGGGAAAATCCACAGGTCCGAGAGTATGTACGGTTGCGAGAAAATCGATCCTTTAGGCGGAAAACTGGCCGATTGGTTATTGAGGGTGTGCGTTTGCTATCTGATGCATTGGAAAGCGGGGTACGCTTACAGACTGTTTTTTTAACAGAACAGTGCAAAGAAAAGAATGAAATACTTTGGGGAAAAATACTTTCCTTAGGGGTGCAAATATACATTGTAGGAGAAGGCGTAGCGCAGAAACTAGCGGATACTTCCACACCACAGGGGGTATTTGCTGTCGCATTTATGCTTGACAAAGCGATCGCGTTGGATAAAATAAACTTATACGGCGCGTACGCCGCTCTGGAAAACATCCGTGATCCAGGAAACATGGGGACTATATTACGAACAGCAGAAGCACTTGGCTTTGCAGGTGTTATTTTTTCTGCTGGGTGCACAGATGTCTATGCGCCAAAAGTAGTAAGAGCTTCCATGGGCGCCGTTTTTCGGATCAAGCTCTTTGAGGTGTCTGATCTACCTGCTGCGCTTGTCTTTCTAAAAAAGAAAGGCATGCAGGCTATCGCTGCGCTAGCAAGTGGAACAAGTACATTGATTACACAGCTTGACTTGAAAGATGGCGTAGTTGCGGCAATTGGCAATGAAGGGGCGGGTCTTTCTGCTGCATGTGTGGAAGTATGTACGCCGTTTACTATCCCCATGCGTGGTCGTGCGGAGTCGTTGAATGCGGCCGCAGCTACTGCTATTATTATGTGGGAAATTATGCGTGGACAATAAGGACGTGAATTAGGTTTTGGCAGAAGTAGAACATTGGATATGGCTGTCCTTGGCCTTTTCACCAGGTAGCCCTAAACCTTGTCGACTGATTAGAGCATTTGGCAGTATGGATGCGGTTTATGCGGCAAATGAAGAGGCACTTATTGCCACGGGTATTTGTACCAGAAAAGATTTAGCCGCGTTGCGTTCTCATCAATTGGCCCCTGCGATGAAAATTGTCGAACATTGCATGGACAGAAAGTATGATATTATCACATTTGATGAGGAGCAATATCCCGAGCTTTTGCGAAAAATTTATGCGCCGCCTGTGGTTTTGTATGTAAATGGTCGGCTAGGAAAGTCTCCGTGTATTTCTATGGTAGGAACCAGACACATTACGCCGTATGGAACTGCCGTTGCCGAACATTTGGCAGAGGGGCTTGCCAAGGCAGGTGTGACAGTGGTGAGCGGAATGGCAGCAGGTGTTGATACTCATGCACATAAAGGGGCGATTAAGGGTGGCGGAAAAACGTATGCTATTCTCGGTTGTGGATTGGATACGATTTATCCGGCCTCTAATCGGACCTTGTACCAGCAGATTTCCCAGAGTGGTGCGGTGATCTCAGAATTTCCGCCTCGTGCAAAACCAGAACGTCACTATTTTCCTATCCGTAATCGAATTATTGCAGGTGTATCATGGGGGACGGTAGTTGTAGAAGCCGGTCAAAAAAGTGGCGCACTGATTACGGTTGGGCATGCTTTGGAGATGGGACGAGATGTCTTTGCTGTGCCAGGTAGCATTTTGAGTTCAATGAGCAAAGGGACAAATCAACTTTTACGGGATGGTGCTAAACCAGCTTGTAAGGTGGAGGACATATTAGAAGAATATTCTTTTTTGGAGTCCACGATGCCTTTGCCTGAAAAGGCCCCATCGCCAATGCCCACGAATCCCCCACAAACACCTGTAGAAACACCGCCTGCGGTAAAAAACGTGAAAAAAGTGCCCCAGGGGTTAAATCAACAACAAACGACCATATTTAATCTTTTAAATACGGTACCGTGCCATGTGGACGAATTGGCTCTTCGTGCTAATCTGCCGCCTAACCAGGTTTTGGCGGCACTTACAATTTTGGAAATACAGGGGCTTGTCCGTTCCGCTCCGGGCAGACGGTTTTATACTGTATAAAGGCCTCTTTTAAAATATGCGGAAATCAACCGTAAAGGTGAATGAATTCATGTCAGATTTGGTAATCGTGGAATCGCCGGCGAAAGCCCACACAATAAAAAAATATTTAGGACGTGGCTATACGGTCGTAGCTTCTATGGGGCATGTGCGCGACCTGCCAAAAAGCAGAATGGGTGTGGTTATTGAAAATGGCTTTGTCCCAAAGTACATTTCTATTCGTGGT
>DOXU01000175.1 GCA_003518885.1 Oscillospiraceae bacterium | reverse complement strand
GTACATAAATAAGAGCCATTAGCATAATTTGCTCTGTGTCTAAATTCAAATGAAACGGAAAATGCGTGTTACCCTCACCTTGATCTTGATGGTCTTTCTTTTCAAATAAGGACGTACTTTCTTGATTTTCCTCACCCTTTTGGTCATCTTGCTTTGCCGATGATGCAATTTCATCTACATCCATTTCCGACTGATGATGTTCTGCAGGGTCTGTTTGTCGGGCTGTTTCAGGATGGTCTAGTGGAACGCCCGCATTTTCCAAAGTTTGTCTTGCACGAGCTTGCATTTCTCTCACTCTATTAATTGCCTCTTGTTGCATGCTCAAAAAATCCCGCTCTTTTTTTTGATTCCTGTCGGCCATAATTTCACCTCACAGAAAATGCTGTTCTCTAAAAAAGGGAACCAAATGTATCAACTGTAGCAATCTTACTGCTTCATCAACCCGTTTCCTTCGGTTAGCGCTTAAATTTGGCTTTAATGCTCTTAAAAATGCCACACGCGGATCATCCTGTCGCACCAACGACATTGCTTTTTGTAATTTAAATAGCATCGATGGATCGAATGGTAGCGAATTTTCTCCACCCGCATCCGATGCTTTAGCTGCTGTAGCATTCGAGGAACCACTCTGTGGATCTGTTGATGATGTTGCTGATTCCTCCTTGCCTTCATTCTGCCCATTTCCGGAAGAAAGCATCCCCATTAAACCCTGTATTTTTTGCAAATTTTCTGGATTGGAAAGCAATGAAGAGAATGCATCTGAGAGATCATTGTTTGCCATGCTGACTGCCTCCGGTTAAGTCGTTGAACATTTTATCTGCCTTTGGGTTTTTTTTCAACATTTCTTGAAATTTTTGGGGATCTTTTAATGCCTGCTCGGCCTGCTCACCTCCTACACGATTTAAGAGTGCTTTCGCCTTTTCTTTATCCGAAATAATGTGTCGCAAATTTTCTGGATCCATACCAAGTCTTTTTCCAGCAATTTTTAACAACTGTTCAATTTCCATGTTATGAGAAGAACCTTCCGATTTATATGCCATATCAATATCCTACTTTCTATTTCAGTATTCAAATGCTTTTGTTTTACAGTCTATGCAGCGTTTGACTGTAAAATCACTTTGTACTATTATTACTTTATGCTGCCTTTTTGTGATACTTGAATAAGGAGGCCACAATGATGAATGAAAATGCAGACGATCTTCAAAAACATCTTCAACCGCTTTTGACAGGGCGTTTCTCCGCGGCACGCCTATTTTGTCTCAATGAGGTTGATTCTACTAATCTATTTTTAAAAGGGCAAGCGCCAAATTTTCCAGAGGAAGCGATTGCTTTAGCACTTTCACAAACAGCCGGATTAGGACGCAGAGGAAGACCTTTTCAAACCACACCCGGTGAAGCAATGCATCTCTCCTTTTTGCTTAGAGAACCCGTTATTGAATCATCACTGCCATTAAAAATTGGCCTAGCTGTTCAACAGGCATTCACTACCCTCAGTGGAGACGGTTTTTTATTAAAATGGCCAAACGACTTGCTGCTCGAAGGAAAAAAAGTTGGAGGCATTCTTTGTGAATCTATACCTAGCGGTGTAATTTGTGGCATTGGGGCCAACTTGCTTTTGCCTCCCTCCTTTTTTACCACCCATGACTTACCACATGCAGCATCTATCAAAATGATAAAAGGGAAAGCTCCCTCTATAGCTGAAGCAGCCGCCAAGATTGCTTTTAGGATTGAACAAGTTCTTGCGGAAAACACAGAAAAGACTCTCCTTTCTTACTCTGCCCACTGCACTACTTTAGGTTCACAGATTCGAATTAGCGAACCAGATGGCTCCATTACGGAGGGAGTTGCTGAGTGCATTACACCACAAGGAGAACTTGTTATTCACACACCATCCGCACGCAGAGTGATCTGTGCCGGAGATGTCTCCATCCGTGGGTTGCACGGATATATCTAAAGCTATTTTACACATAAGGACACTCGAAATAGGAAGGAATATGCGACATGAAACTCGGAATTGTCGGTCTACCAAATGTAGGAAAAAGCACGCTCTTTAATGCCATTACAAATGCTGGTGCAGAATCTGCCAATTATCCCTTTTGTACCATAGAACCAAACGTAGGTGTGGTAGCGGTACCAGATGAGCGATTAGATGTATTGACCAAAATGTACGATGCAGTAAAAACTACTCACGCCGTTATAGAATTTGTAGATATCGCCGGATTAGTAAAAGGTGCCTCCAAGGGCGAGGGACTTGGCAACAAATTTTTGTCTCATATTCGCGAAGTAGATGCCATTATCCATGTTGTCCGTTGCTTTGACGGCACAGATGTTATCCATGTAGAAGGCAGTATTGACCCTGTCAGGGATATGGGCACAATTAATTTGGAATTGATTCTTTCTGATCTGGAAATTGTAGATCGCCGTCTCGATAAAGATCGCAAACTTCTAAAAGGAAATAAAAAGTACGAAGCAGAAATCTCTCTGCTTGAACGTCTCAAAGCAACTCTAGAAGCAGAAAATCCGGCACGCTCTATGGAACGCACAGAAGATGAAAATGAACTGGTGACCGCCTTAACACTTCTCTCGGAAAAGCCTGTCATTTATGCTGCCAACCTCAGTGAAGAAGATTTTGAAAACGGTATCGAAAAGAACACACATTACCAAGCTCTTCGTACACAAGCTGAGAAAGAACATGCCGGGGTCCTTCCCATTTGTGCCCAAATGGAAGAAGATCTCTCCTCTATGGAAGAAGAGGAAAAACACCTGTTTTTGGAGGATTTAGGGCTAAAAGAGTCCGGTCTAGACCGCCTAATTAAAGAAAGCTACCGCCTCCTCGGCCTTATTTCCTATCTTACTGCTGGAAAGCCGGAGGTTCGTGCATGGACGATTGTTAGAGGAACCAAAGCCCCGCAGGCCGCCGGCAAAATTCATAGTGATTTTGAACGTGGTTTCATCCGTGCAGAAGTTATCCCCTATCACGATTTGGTCGAATGTCATGGCCTAGCCTTAGCCAAAGAAAAAGGTCTTGTAAGAAGCGAAGGGAAAGATTACGTCGTACAGGATGGCGATGTTATTCTCTTCCGATTTAATGTATAGCTCCTGGATACATAGCGAGGGAAACAGAAATGAAAAAACTGACTTATACAATGGAAAACTATTTAGAGGCAATTTATGAACTCTCTGGAGATGGCACTGGTGCTCGTCTTTCCGATATTGCGAGCCGCCTTGGCGTTACAAAAGCAAGCGCCAATAGCGCTATGTCCACACTGGCACAAAATGGCCTTATCACCAATGAAAAATACCATGAGATCTTTCTAACCACAATCGGTGAAAAACAAGCTGTTGCCACATCCAGTAAACATCGTACAATTCGAGCTTTCTTTACTGAGATTTTGCATATTGATCCGTCAATAGCAGACAGCGATGCGTGCCGGATTGAACATGTTATCAGCGAGGAATCAGTTAATGCCATGCGTAACTATTTTCGCACAAAAGAGAAAAATTAAAAATATGATTTTCTGTTGATTTCCCCACTATTAATTGCACTTTTTCACCCACCATATTAAATGGTTGTATATAGAGCAAGATTCTATTTTAAAACAGAAAAAAGGCCGGTGTTTTAAACACCGGCCTTTTTTCTTATTACTTACTTGCCACTAAAAAAACTATATCCGTTTTCATTATCTCCAGAAGAACCGTCATTGTTTTTTTGGCTTCCATTCCCATTTCCGCCTTCACTATTACTGCTGCTACTGCTACTTGTACTACTACTTGTCGACGTATCGCCCTTATCTTCCTCAAGCTTTACCTTTAACGTTAATGTTTGAGCTGAGCCATTTTGATAGCGCACAACAGTCAAAGTGACGGCATCTCCTGCTTTATATTTGCTTTCCTCTTTATAAAAATTGTCATACCAGGTAGAGGAATCGCCACTTGCTATGGTTACATTATTAATTTTAGTAATAATGTCATCTTCCTTCATTCCTTGTCGCGCTGCATCGCTAGCGCTATCTATACTGGCAACGATAAGACCAGTTGGAAGATTATAAAGTTTTGCATTATAGGAAGTGAATGCTGAAACAGAAATGCCTAGTTTTACACGTCCCGTTACATAACCGTTCTGTATAATACTATCTACGACTGGCTTGGCATCATTTATTGGGATAGCAAATCCCATCCCTTCATAATCTTCCTCTGCAAATTTAGAGGAGGTGATGCCGATAACTTGACCATACATATTAACCAATGCGCCACCAGAATTACCCGGATTGATTGGTGCGTCAGTCTGTAAACAGCTTTGTGTGTACCCATTTGCAGAAATCTGCCGATTAAGTGCCGAAATAATACCAGATGTCACCGTACCTGAAAATTCTGTACCACCTGGATTTCCAATTGCCAAAACAGATTCACCAACCTGAAGTTGACCAGAATTTCCGAAGGTTGCGGCAGCTAAACCAGTCGCATTAATTTTCAAAACAGCAATATCTGTTCGGGTATCACTTCCGACCAAGGTGGCATCATAGGACTTTCCTGCAGAACCACTGCTGCCATCATCAAGTATAATTTCAAACTTCTGTCCACCTGAGACAACATGTGCGTTTGTAATGATGTAACCGTCGGAAGAAGAAATAATGCCTGATCCCTCTGCACTGGGGTCAACCGATTTCAAATCATACGTTTCCACTAAAACAACCGATTTTTTTACGGCGCTCACCAATTGTGTCGTACTCATTTGTAAACTATTGCTATTTGTAGAAGCAGAAGATGTAGG
>DOXU01000254.1 GCA_003518885.1 Oscillospiraceae bacterium | reverse complement strand
GGAAGGGGGGGGGGAGAGGGGAGGGAGGAAGAAAAAGGGGAGGAAGGGAGGAGAAAAAGAGGAAGAAAGAGGAAAAGAAAAAAGAAAAGAGAGGAGAAAAAAAAGAAAAGAAGGAAAGAAAAGAGTGTATAGGTAAGCAAAACGCCCAGTAACCAAAGAATCGCCAAAACCACAATTAAGGTCCATAACATTACGATTCGCCCCTTTCGCGAATAGTATTGCCACAAATACAAAAAACCAATCTGACAGTATTTAGAAAGCAAGGAACATTTTATGATTCCTCATTTTCGTTTTGATCAGTAACCAATTTTTGTGTTGAACTCTCATCTACCGTTTCGACATCACCTTCAGCCAACTCTTGTTCTGAACCCTCTGCTGATGTCTCTGCATTTTCTTCTGCCTGCTCTTCGTCAATAACTTCTTCTTCACGCGCGGCGCTTGTAACCGTAACAACCCGCGTTTCTTCACCCACACGCATAACACGAACGCCTTGTGCATAACGTGAGTAAATCGGAATTTCCGCAATTGGCACACGAATAATAATGCCATCAGATGAGATAAATAATGCATCATCCGTCTCAGACACAACACGCAAGCCCGCAACTGGACCCGTCTTGTCATTTATACTGTAAGAAATTAGACCCTTACCACCACGTCTTTGAATACGGAATTCTTCTAATGGCACACGCTTACCATATCCATTTTCTGTTACCAACATCAAGTGGCCCTCATTTTCGGCGCTAGCTATCCCAACAACATAATCATCGTTTGTTAGCGTAATGGCTTTAACACCATGGGCAGCACGTCCCATCTGGCGGGCATCGGTTTCAGCAAAACAAATAGCATTTCCACCGCGCGTACCGACTAGAATATGTGCACTACCGTCCGTCAACAAAACGCCGACCAACTCGTCATCTTCTTCTAACAAAATTCCAATGACGCCTGTTTTTCTAGCTGTATTATATGCTTTTAACGAGGTACGCTTGACCAATCCCTTTTTCGTAACCATAACCAAATAATTTTCTTCGTTAAACTCTGGTACTCTGATCATGGCCGTCACATTTTCATCTTTGGCAACAGGCAGAATATTTGCCACATTCATTCCCTTGGAGGTACGAGAACCTTCTGGCACCTCATAACCTTTTAATCGATAAACACGACCCAAATTGGTAAAGAAGAGAACATAATCATGCGTAGAGCAAACAAACAACTCTTTCGCCACATCTTCTTCTCTTCGCGTTAATCCCGTAATACCGCGGCCGCCTCTTCTCTGTGTGTGATAGGTAGCAGCTGGCTGACGTTTAATATAGCCAAAATTAGTAAGCGTCAAAACAATATCTTCCACCGGAATCAAATCTTCGACATCCAATTCTCCACTAACGTTTTGGATCTCTGTGCGCCGCTCATCACCATATTTTTCTTTAACAGCTAACGCTTCTTGTTTTACAATCTGCAAAATACGATATTCATCTGCCAAAATGGCTTTAAATTCTGCTATTTTGACCTCTAGGTCGGCCAATTCTCCTTCAATCTTTTCACGTTCAAGATTTGTCAATTGACCAAGGCGCATTTGGACAATTGCCTGTGCCTGAATATCATCTAGATCAAAGCGTTCCATTAAGGCATTACGGCCTTCTGGAATTGATTTTGATGCCCGTAAAATACGAATAACCTCATCAATAAAGTCAAGGGCTACTTTTAAGCCTTCTAAGATATGTGCACGCTCTTCTGCCTTACGCAAATCAAATTGCGTACGCCGGGTAACAACTTGTTCTTGAAAGTGGATGTACTCTGTCAAAATATCCCGTAATGGCAAAACTTTTGGTTGTCCATTTACCAAGGCAAGCATAATAACAGGAACCGTCTCTTGCAATTGACTGAAAGTGTATAGCCTATTCAGTACGACCTGTGGATTCGCATCACGCTTTAATTCAATAACAATGCGCAAACCATTCCGATCGGATTCGTCTCGTAGATCAGAAATGCCTTCCACACGCTTGTCTTTATGCAATTCTGCAATATTTTCTACAATACGAGATTTATTCACCATGTATGGAATTTCGGTCACAATGATTCGAGTGCGACCATTTTCTTGCTCTTCAATCTCCGCTTTTGCTCGCAGGGTAATCCGGCTTCTGCCTTTAACATAGGCCTCCCGGATACCAGAGCGCCCCATAATAATCCCACCAGTTGGAAAATCTGGTCCTTTAATGCAAGCCATTAATTCTTCTAATGTTGCTTCAGGATTATCAATCAACAGCGCCATTCCATCAATAACTTCATTCAGGTTATGCGGTGGAATATTAGTAGCCATACCAACTGCAATGCCTGAAGAGCCATTAACTAAGATATTCGGAAAACGAGAGGGAACGACGACTGGTTCTTTCCGCACTTCATCAAAGTTAGGAGCAAAATCGACTGTATTTTTCTCAATGTCCTCCATCATTTCCAAAGAAATACGGGACATACGTGCTTCTGTATATCGATAAGCTGCTGGTCCATCTCCATCAATTGAACCAAAGTTTCCGTGTCCGTCTACCAAAGGATAACGCAAAGAAAACGATTGCGCCATTCGCACTAATGCATCATAAACCGAAGCATCCCCATGCGGATGATAACGACCCAACACATTTCCTACCGTTGTAGCGGATTTTCGATATGCATTTGTTGGTGTAAGATTATCCTCATACATAGCATACAGAATACGACGATGAACTGGCTTTAATCCATCTCGTACATCCGGCAAAGCACGTTGTACAATAACCGACATAGAATATTCCAAGAAAGATTTTTTCATTTCTCTCTCAATATCAACCGGTATCAGTTTTTGACCTTCGAAATTCATCTAACCCCTCCATAACAGAAGAAAAGCGCCATTCTGCGTCGTTTTTCTCCTTGCAACCTCTCGATATTCTGATCTTTAAACATCGAGATTTTGCACATAACGCGCATTTGTTTCAATGAATTCACGACGCGGTTCCACTTTGTCTCCCATCAGAATAGTAAAAATTTCATCAGCGGCGGCGGCATCTTCCATATCCACCCGCAAAATCGTTCGTTGTTGTGGATTCATCGTTGTTTCCCAAAGCTGAATAGGATCCATTTCGCCTAAGCCTTTGTAACGCTGGATATCACATTTTCCACCAAATTCAGCTGTTACTCTCTCTCGATCTTCCTCTAAGTAAACATAACGCATCTGTTTTCCTTTGGAAATACGGTAAAGCGGAGGCTGTGCAATATAAACGTGCCCTTGCTCAATTAACGGACGCATAAAGCGAAAGAAAAAAGTAAGCAACAACGTGCGGATATGAGAACCATCCACATCCGCATCTGCCATAATAATGATCTTCCCATAACGCAATTTGGAAAGATCAAAATCTTCACCAATACCTGTACCAAGAGCGGTTACCACTGGCATCAACTTCTCATTACTGTAAACCCTGTCTAATCTGGCTTTTTCGACATTTAACATTTTACCCCACAATGGTAAAATGGCCTGGAATTTTCTATCCCGTCCTTCTTTAGCAGAACCACCAGCAGAATCGCCCTCTACGATGTAAATTTCAGTGTATGTATTATCTTTATCTGAACAATCTGCCAATTTTCCTGGTAAAGAAGCCGAATCTAAAGCCGACTTCCGCCGGGAAAGATCCCGTGCCTTTCTGGCCGCATCTCTTGCACGATTAGCAGAAAGTGCCTTATCAAAAATAGCGTGCGCAATTGATGGGTTCTCCTCAAAATAAGTCATTAAATGACTATAAAGCATATTATCCACTAATTGGCGAACTTCTGTATTTCCTAGTTTTGTCTTTGTTTGTCCTTCAAACAGAGCCTCTTCAATCTTCACACTGATGACGGCTGTTAAACCCTCTCTTGTATCTTCGCCGGAAAGTTTGGCATCGGAATCTTTTAAAATATTATATTTTCGTCCATAATCATTGAAAACACGGGTTAAAGCGGATTTGAAGCCTGTTTCATGTGTACCGCCTTCAATCGTATGAATATCATTTGCAAAAGAATAAATCACATCATTGTAGCTATCGTTATATTGCAGGGCAACTTCTGCCGTGCTTTTTTCTCCTGCCGCAGAAAAATAAATCACATCTGGATGCAATGGGGAAAGACCCTTGCGCTTATGCAAATAGCTTACAAATTCTTTGATTCCACCCTCATAACAAAGTACGTTATCTTTCCCATCTTCCTCCCGCTTATCTCTTAATATAATATTTAATCCTGCATTCAAGAAAGCTTGCTCACGCAAACGAGATAGAATCGTATTATAGTCATATTCGATTGTTTCAAATATTTGATCATCTGGCTGAAAGATAACTTGTGATCCCGTACGATCTGTTTCCCCTACAATTTCTAACTTTGTTGTAGGAATACCTCGTTCGTAACGTTGGCGATAAATTTTTCCCTCATGCGCAACCTCGACTTCAAGCTTTTTGGAAAGCGCATTAACAACAGATGCACCTACACCATGTAGACCGCCAGAAACCTTATATCCGCCACCACCGAATTTACCTCCTGCATGCAAAACAGTGAAAACAACCGTAACCGCAGGAATTCCCATTTTAGGCTGAATACCAACTGGAATACCACGTCCATCATCTGTTACGCGTATACTGTTTCCTGGAAGAATTTCTACAAGGATATTATGACAATACCCTGCCAAAGCCTCATCGATAGCATTATCAACAATTTCATAAACGAGATGATGTAAACCTGGTGCTCCAGTGGAACCAATATACATACCTGGCCGTTTACGAACGGCTTCCAGTCCTTCCAAAACTTGAATCTGTTCAGCGCCATAATCTAATTCGTCTATATTTTTGGGCGTATTTTCTTCGCTCATAGTATCTTCCATTTCTCCGCGCAATAAATAAAACTTTGCCTAGCCACCCTTGCTGCGCGGAACAAAGGAAACTTAAATTCTATTTATTTCAAAGCCTTCTTTTTACGGAATGGCTATACATTTCTTGTAATAAAAAGAGCAGTCACATTTTTTAAAACTCGGTAAAATGATTAGATTGGCATCTCTTCAAAAGAGTTGTTGACGAAATTTGCGAAATATATACCCGCGTTTTCTTTTCTCTTCTCTCATGACAAACAATAAAAGACTTCGGTAGGTCATCTGTCACATTAATGATTTTTCCAGACTGCTGCGCGTTAGCTAAATATTCACGGGTTGTACTCGAGATGCTAGAGGTGTCAATATCAAACACACCAACAATATCATCTGTTTGCACTACGGTATCTTTTCCAATATGCAAATACATTCTTTAATTCCTTTTATTATTTTTTAAGAAACGGTGTGATCAGGGGAGATTTTCCCTTGCTGCACAGTAAAAACAGTTCCGAATTTCGTTAATGGCTTTTCCGGCTCACAACATGTAATAAAAACCTGCATATCGCGAATATGCTCCGTTAAATAAGCCCTTCGAGCCTGATCTAATTCACTAAAAACGTCATCTAATAATAAAACCGGTGGTTCTCCCAAAATTTCACTCAAAACACTTGCTTCCCCCAACTTTAAGGCTAATGCAGCCGTACGCTGCTGCCCTTGAGAAGCAAATGTTCGCGCTGAAATTCCACCAATTTTGATGTCTAAATCATCCCGATGAGGTCCAACATTACTCATTCCTGTTTTTATATCCAAAGAGCGAGATTCTTGGATATCATGCAATAATTTATGCTGAATATCTTCTGCACGAAGATCAGAGCCATTTAAGAAATTTTGAAGTTCCTGTGTACTTGTATAAGAAAACGTCGCAGATTCTTTCCCGTTAGAAATGGATTGATGAAAAAATTGGACTTTAGGAAGCAAATGATGCAAATAATGCGTCCGTGCAAGTAGGATGAGACCACCTAATTTAGCCAACCGTTCATCCCAAATATCCAATGTATCCAAAAGCTCTGGATGATGTGGAATATCTTTTAATAAAGCATTCCGCTGAATCAATGTTTTTCGATAGGCAGAAAGAATAGCTGCATGGCGTGGGTGTAAGGGAAAAATTGCATTATCTAAAAAATTGCGCCTTGCTAACGGTCCATCCTTAACCAACGAAAGATGTTCTGGCGAAAAAATAACGGCACAAAATTCTCCTGATAAATCTGTTTGACTTTGAAGCGTGACTTGATTTAGTTGATAAACTTTTTGATTTTTTCCTAGTGTAATAG
>DOXU01000216.1 GCA_003518885.1 Oscillospiraceae bacterium | reverse complement strand
CAACATGGGAATTGCGGGTGGTATTGCTAAAGATCTGCATACATTGGATGTTGTCATCGGCGGAGAAGTTTTTTATCATGACTACACACCGGATACTCTTCTGAAAAAATACTACCCGTTTCAAAACCGTTACACCTGTGATAAAAAATTGCAAGGAATCGCCAGTTCGGTCTGCAGAAGCACACCGGAAGTCGCCCACTTCCGCATTGGGAACATTGCATCAGGGGACTGTTTTGTTGAGGCAAAGGACACCAAAGATCACATCCGTGAGGATCTGGATGGGGTTTGCTGCGAAATGGAAGGGGCTGCAATCGGGCATACTTGCTACCTAAATAAGGTTCCGTTTTTGATTGTACGCTGCATTTCAGACTTAGCAGATGAGGACGCTCCTATGGCTTATGACGAGTTTGAGAAAAAAGCCTCTATTCTTTCCAATCATGTCGTAGAAGGTATTCTAAAAGCAATTTAATCCCATTTATCTATATTCACGTAAAAAACGCTCCCGACTAAAAATCGGGGGCGTTTTTTGTATGAACATATACTGTTAATGTATATTAGACCAGCTCAATGATTGCCATTTCTGCTGCGTCACCGCGTCTCGGCCCGATTTTATAAATACGGGTATAGCCGCCGTTCACATCTTTATATTTGGGACCAAGTTCATCCATCACTTTTTTAGAGACAGCCTCTTTCGTGATAAATGAATAAATCTTCCGTTTGGAATGAAGATCGGTTTCCTTACCATAAGTAATCATCTTTTCGGCGAGGGAACGGACTTCTTTCGCTTTTGCAACGGTGGTTTCGATCCGACCGTTTTCCAGCAAGAACGTTACCATCGCCCGAAGCATGGCGAGACGGTGGTCAGTGGCCCTTCCGAGCTTTCTGGTTCCGGGCATTGCATTCACTCCTTTAGCCGTTTTGTGGAAGAGGGATCACTCCTCATCCGTTTTCAAAGAAAATCCAAGGGAATTTAATTTGCTGATGACTTCTTCCAGCGATTTGCGGCCCAAGTTGCGTACCTTCATCATATCATCTTCGGTCTTATTGATGAGGTCTTCCACTGTATTGATGCCGGCCCGCTTGAGGCAGTTGAAAGAGCGGACGGAGAGATCCAACTCTTCAATCGTCATCTCCAGCACTTTTTCCTTGCTCTTGTCATCTTTTTCAACCATGATCTCGGCGGACTGCGTTTCTGCGCAGAGCGCCACGAACAGGCTTATATGCTCATTGAGAATTTTTGCACCGAATGAAACCGCTTCTCTGGCAGAGATTGTTCCATCTGTCCAGACCTCAAATGTCAGCTTATCATAATCGGTAATCTGACCCACACGTGTATTTTCTACCGCATAGTTCACTTTGAGGACCGGTGTATAGATGGAATCGATGGGAATAACTCCAATCGCCGGTTGCATAGCCTGTTTATTACGCTCGGCCGCGACATAGCCGCGCCCTTTATCCAGCATAATTTCCATATACAGCTTAGCACCCGCTGCGAGCGTGGCAATGTGCATATTAGGATCCAAGATTTCCACTTCAGAATCTGCCTTAATATCTCCAGCTGTCACATTGCATTCGCCTACTGCATCGATATACACGATTTTTGGGCCTTCGCTGTGTAGCTTGGCCGTAAGGCCTTTGATATTGAGGATAATCTCAGTGACATCTTCCTTGACCCCAGGTATTGTTGAAAATTCATGCTGAACTCCATCAATTTTAACCTGTGTCACCGCCACGCCCGGAAGTGAGGAAAGCAGGATTCTACGCAGACTGTTTCCAAGCGTTGTACCGTAACCGCGTTCAAGCGGTTCCACCACAAATTTTCCATGGGAATCATCCGCCCCAAATTCTACTGTTTCAATTCTTGGCTTCTCAATTTCAATCATGAACAACCCTCCTGACGGTTGGACGCATTTAGCATCCGCATCAACTCCTGAAAACGCCAGCCTTCATGCGGCCTGGCAACGAGGGCATCGCCTTACTTGGAATACAGCTCGACGATGAGATGCTCTTCAACCGACAGGTCAATGTCTTCGCGATTTGGCAAAGCAGCAACTGTACCCGCAAAAGCGTCACGGTTTACTTCTAGCCATTTCGGAACAGGGCGGGATTCATTTCCTTCTAGGACGCCCTTCATGAATTCCGTAGTGCGTTTGCCCTCTTTAATTGCCACAACATCGCCAACCTTCACTCGCATAGAAGGAATATTGGCTTTTTTACCGTTCAAAGTAAAGTGATTGTGGCGTACCATCTGGCGTGCCTGTGCATGGGAACTTGCAAAGCCCAAGCGATAGACAACATTATCCAGCCGCAGCTCTAAAAGACGCAAGAGGTTCTCACCGGTGATACCGGGTTTAGAAGCCGCAATTTCGAAATAGTGGCGGAACTGACGTTCCAAAACACCATAATAGCGACGGGCTTTCTGTTTCGCACGAAGCTGAATACCATATTCAGAAACCTTCTTACGATCCTGCCCATGCTGGCCAGGCGCATAACTGCGACGGCCGACGGAGCATTTATCCGAATAGCAACGCTCGCCTTTTAAGAAAAGTTTTTGTCCTTCTCGACGGCACAGTTTGCAAACGGAATCCGTATATCTTGCCATAAACTTAAAACACCTCCTGTTGTTATCTTAGACACGCCGTCTTTTCGGCGGGCGGCATCCGTTATGTGGAATAGGCGTTACATCTTTAATCATGTTAACTTCCAAACCAGCGGCCTGCAATGCACGGATTGCTGCCTCACGGCCGGCGCCTGGTCC
>DOXU01000120.1 GCA_003518885.1 Oscillospiraceae bacterium | reverse complement strand
GTATCAACTGCTTCTTTCAAATACGATGCTTTTTGTTCCGTTATTTGAATGTCGTACTTCTCTAGCGCCGCAGCCAAACGATATTCAATATGATTTCCACTATGTTTAAGTAATAAGCGGAATCGATCAGCCCCATAAGTTTTAATAAACTCATCTGGGTCTTTTCCACCCTCGATTTTCAATACACGAACCAGAAGGCCAGCATCCGTTAGCAGGGTAATAGCACGCTTAGATGCATTTTGTCCCGCTTTATCCGCATCATATGAAATCACAACTTCTTTCACATAGCGTGCCATCAATCTCGCCTGCTCCGGAGTGAGTGCCGTCCCTAATGTTGCCACTGCGTTCGTAAAACCGGCCTGATGTAGTGCAATTGCGTCCATATACCCTTCGCAAAGCAACAAAGAACTTTCTTTACTGCTTTTTGCGAAGTTAAGTGCAAATAAAGATTTCCCTTTATGAAATGCCGATGTATCATTGCTATTAAGATATTTAGGCTTGCTGTCATCCAACACGCGCCCTCCAAAAGCAATAACATTACCGCGTAAATCAATAATTGGAAATATCACACGGGAACGGAATGCGTCATAATATCCACCGGAACGTCGTCGAAATACCAGTGCAGCCGCCAACATTTCTTCGTCCGAAAATCCCTTTTTACGCAAATATGCTTGCAACAATCCACCGCCTGCTGGTGCATATCCTAATCCAAACATACGAATCGTTTTCATTGAAAGAGCACGTTTGTTAAAATAGTCCAGTCCCACTTTTCCCGACGGTGAAAGCAAACATGCATAAAAAAATCTGGCCGCCAAACGATTCATTTCCAAAATCCGCATTCGATTGCGGGCAATCTGATCTGTCTCATGGTCTTCCGCCGGCATAGATAGCCCCGCTTGTGAGGCTAAAAACTCTACTGCCTCACGATAATCCAAATTTTCAATTTTACGAATGAAGGTGATAACATCGCCTCCTGTTTCACAGCCAAAACAGTAAAAATGTTGATCATCAGGGTAAACATGAAATGAAGGCGTTTTTTCGCTATGAAACGGACAAAGACCAACCAATGTCCGTCCACCTTTGCGCAGATCAACATAACGTGATATAATCTGTTCAATATCACATCGATCCTTTAATTCCTGCAAAAAAGATTCTGGAATCAACGCTTTCTACCTTCCTTTATTTGGAATTATCATTTGCAATAAACCCCAAAATATGCAAATCACTTGAAAGGCTACTTACTCCACGCACGCGGAATAAATAAGTCGTGATAAACTTGAACGGCAAAGCGATCTGTCATACCTGCAATATAATCACAAACGGCAAGATGATTTCCGTCTTGTTCGCAAATCTGCCTATACTCACTATGCAGTCCATCTGTATGGCTTAAAAAATATTGATACAACTGCGTTAAAATATATTCCGCTTTACTTTCTTCACTTTTTGCCACGGCATCTGTATAAACATATTCAAACATAAACTGTCTAAGTGCAATAAACGCCTTTTCTACCGTAGATGACATTGCAATTTTACCTTGCGTACTATTTTCCACGGTATCGCTTACTAGCGTATTGATACGTTCTGAATGCGTTCTACCTAAGATATATCTGGTTTCCCATGGAACTTCTTCATCGGTCAAAATGCCCCCGCGTAACGCATCATCAATATCATGGTTCAAATAAGCAATACGATCTGCTACTCTAACAATGCAACCTTCTGACGTAACGGGCATTTGCCCCGACGTATGATTTAAAATTCCATTACGCACTTCAAAGGTCAAATTCAAACCTTTTCCACCATTCTCCAGCCGATCGACTACGCGCAAACTCTGTCGATGATGAGCAAATCCACCAGGATGAATAGCATCTAAAGCCCGCTCACCAGCGTGACCAAAGGGTGTATGTCCCAAATCATGTCCCAGTGCAATAGCCTCTGTAAGATCCTCATTTAAACGTAATGCACGGGCAATCGTTCGCGCAATTTGTGCAACCTCTAATGTATGTGTCATACGCGTATGATAATGGTCTCCTAAAGGTGCCAAAAAGACTTGTGTCTTATATTTCAATCGCCGAAAAGCTTTACAATGTATAATCCGATCACGGTCGCGTGCAAAAGCTGTCCGTATTGGACACGGTTCTTCTTCATGTAAGCGTCCACGCGAATGCACTGCCAAAGTAGCATATGGAGAAAGCTGCTGCTTTTCTAGTGCCTCTCGCTGCTCCCTAATCGTCATCGGACCCGCCTCCCTATTGTCCCTTTTAAAAACCAAAAAGGAATACTGTGACAACTATAATGAATCTCAGGCCATTCATTATTTAGAGTACAGAACGCTTAAATAGCGTTCACCAGTATCTGGAGCCAAACATAAAATACGTTTTCCTGGTCCGACTTCTTTTGCAATATGGCGACTGGCATAAATTGCAGCGCCCGAAGAAATACCAACCATCAGGCCATAAGTTTTGGTAAACCATGTCGTTGTGCTCATAGCTGAAGCGCTAGGAATACACATAATTCGATCGGCCAAAGAGCGATCAAACGTATCAGGAATAAAACCCGCACCAATTCCCTGAATTCCGTGAGGGCCAGGTCGATCTCCTGAAATAACGGCAGACTCAGAAGGCTCTAGTGCCACACACTGAATAGAAGGGATTTCTTTTTTGAGTACACGGCTTGCACCAGTAAAGCTGCCTCCTGTGCCAATACCCGCAACAAATATATCTAATTTTCCATCCGTATCTTTTAAAATTTCACGTCCGGTTTCCTCATTGGCGAATGGATTTGCATCATTTTTGAATTGATGTGGCATAAAAGCGCCCGGAATTGTTTTGGCAAGCTCGTCCGCTTTCCTTAATGCACCAGTCATTCGTTGTGCGCCTTCTGTAAGAACCAACTCGCCACCAAAAGCAGTAATCAATTTACGCCGTTCCAATGTCATGGTATCAGGCATCACAATAATAACACGATAACCACATGAAACACCCAACATGGCTAAGGCCACACCCATATTGCCACTGGTTGGCTCAATGATAACACCACCCGGTTTTAATTGTCCTCTTTTTTCGGCCTGTTGAATAATCGCAAGTGCAGCACGATCTTTAATACTTCCACCGGGATTATAGCTTTCTAATTTCACCATAATCTCTGTACCGTTTTCTTCAAATAAAAAGACCGGAGTGGAACCAACCATTTCCTCTACAGATTTTACTACACTCATGTGAACTTCTCCTGTCTATTACAAAAGATAAACCTTCATCGGCCGGTCATGAGTGGCAGATGAATTGCTTCTTCAAAGCAATTTTCTCCCTCTCGTGGTTCAATTTTTCCGCCGGAAAGATCTGCTAATGCTTTTAAAAATGCTTGTGCAGTTTCAACCGGAACAGCAACCTTGAGCAAAACTTTTTCTGTATATTGAATATCCTGCACGTAACCCATTTGCTTAGAAAGCCTCTGAAGAGATTGCAGCATATCATATCCGCATAAAAAAACAAAACGCACGCAAGCGTGCCAAGTAACAAACTCCGCCGCATCAGCAGCGGCGGATACAGCGTGTCCGTAAGCACGAACCAGTCCAGATGCGCCCAATAACACACCACCGAAGTAACGAACTACCACAGCGGCCACACAGGTAAGCGAACGCTTTTGCAATACGGCCAACACTGGTGTTCCTGCCGTACCAGATGGTTCCCCATCATCTGAACAACGAACGCTATCTTTCAATATCCATGCATAAACATGATGCCTTGCATTCGGATGTGCTTTTTTTATTTCCGATAAAAATGCACGAGCATGTTCTGTACTTTTCACAGGTTGTAAAAAAGCAAGAAAACGTGATTTTTTCTCATCGTATTCTGCTTCCGCTCTATGCCGAATCGTGATGAACTCCATCATTGCCTCCACGCATCGTAACACATAGGCAAATTTCTAATAAACAAAAAACGGCGCCGCCTGTCCGACGCCGCCCATTACGAACATGTACGCGTATAAACACATCGTACATTCAAACCCAACCGTTTGATTATTTGAGATTGTATCTCTTTTTGAAACGGTCGATACGCCCGCCGGTATCCACCAGTTTTTGTTTTCCGGTAAAAAACGGATGGCACTTCGAGCAAATATCAATATGGATATCTTGTTTGGTCGAACGCGTCTCGATCTCATTACCGCAAGCGCATTTGATCACAGATTTTTCATATTTAGGATGAATCCCCTGCTTCACGATGGTCACCTCTTTCAATTAGACAATACAGCAAGCTCAATTTTAACACAACTCTGAATTGAATGCAAGTGTTTTTCCAATTCGTATAAAAAACAATAAAAAATCATGCCTTTTCCATCGTAAAAACAAATTCGCAGTAATCGCCCTCTACGCTTTTAACCGTAATATCTTGCCCTTGCAGAACTAACATGCTTCGAACAATATAAAGACCTAAGCCTACTCCTTTGTGATCTGTACTACGAGACTTATCCGTTTTATAAAAACGTTCAAACACGTGGGGTAAATCCTCCTTAGGAATACCCATCCCACTATTTTTTACACTAACATATACTTTTTTATTTTTAAAAGCAGTCTGAATTGCGATATATCCGCCATCATTTGAAAATTTAACTGCATTATCGACCAAATTATATATAATCTGATGTGTTACATCTGGATCCGCCATCACCATCAATTGCATATCCGCAATATCTTCCATGCCTCTTATTTCCAAATGCTTTTCGTCAATGCCGTATTCAAACCCAATAATAACCCGTCTAATTGTCTCTGCCACATCAAATCGGCTTTGCTGAATTTTCACCTCTCCTGCCTCTATCCGGGCGATATTCAAAAGGGAATGAACCAGTCTGGAAAGGCGTTTGACTTCGTCTGATACAATTTTCAAATACCGATTCTGTTTTTCTGGGGGAATTGTTCCATCAAGGATCCCATCAATAAATCCAGCAATACTTGTCATAGGCGTGCGCAATTCATGGGAAACGTTAGCTACAAAACTGCGACGCATTTCCTCTAATGATAGCAGTGATGCCGCCATATTATTAAATGCAACGGCCAGCTGTCCAACTTCGTCTGGTTCACCCACCGGGACACGTTTATCAAAATTGCCCTCGGCAAAACTACGAGCAGCACTCGCCATTTGCCTCAATGGATACACCATTCTTTGCGTAATATAATAAATAGCAGCAAACATACATAGCAAGACAATAGCCAAACAAAAAATGAAAATACGAATAATGTCCCGCATATATTTTAGCATGCTGTCAGCACGCGAGGAAATTAACACCGCTCCTACTGCTTCGCCACTTGAAGAATCTTTTATCGTTTCTCCGACCGTTATATAGGCGCGTTTAAAGAAACCATCTAATGTGCTACTCCGCTCATAAAGAGACCCATTTTTCAAAATGGTCTTCATTACAGAAGACGGGATAACTGCATCATTAGAGACGACATCTCCACGATTATCTCCTTGTACACTCCCTGCTAAGACTGATCCATTGGTTTGCACAACAAATACATCTGCATCTAACATTTGCGAAAAAATGCCGATAATGTTGCTAAGCTGGCGATTTCCATCTGGCCCCGCATCATTAAACCCTTCTGTTAAGTTGGAAATTGTCCGTGCATTCTGGGAGAAAAGCTCCCGTTTCTGTCCACTGGAATAGCGTACAGAAAGCACCATCAAGGCGACGGAAAGAACAATAAAGCTGATAAGCATAACTAGCGTACATGAAAAGAAATATTTGGCAAACAAACTGCTGCGCATACGTGCGCGCACCAAACGGATGCCCGCAAAGGAAAACCGTTTAGTTTTTTGTTTCGAATTTATAACCAACACCCCAAACTGTTTTCAAAGACCATTTGTCTGATTTACCCTCTAATTTTTCACGCAGCCGTTTAATATGTACATCTACGGTTCGAGAATCTCCGTAGTATTCAAATCCCCAAACTTCATCAAGCAACTGATCACGTGTATAAACACGGTTTGGATTGCTGGCCAAATGATAAAGCAATTCTAATTCTTTTGGGGGCGCATCCACTTGCTTACCTTCTACTTGCAATTCATAGTTTGTCAAATTAATGACCAAATTATCGTAACGAACTTCCTTGACCTCTTCCTTTTCCGTTCCGGAATAACGACGCAGCACCGCTTTAATGCGTGCCACCACTTCTTTAGCATCAAACGGTTTTACAATGTAATCGTCTGCACCTAGTTCAAGCCCCAGCAC
>DOXU01000025.1 GCA_003518885.1 Oscillospiraceae bacterium | reverse complement strand
AATCGCAGCAACGTAATTTTTACTGGAAAGTGCATTTTGAATTCGATAAAATTTTGATTTATAAAAATTTCTGAAAAACAAAGGGCTTATTTAATTTATGAAGTATGTTTCTCTCTGTTTTGTATTTTGTGGTGTATATAAAGTGACAAAAATCTAATATTATGTTTGTAATAAAAATAGTTTCATTAAATCGAAAATAAAAAACATTCTTAGTACTTTGTTTCTGTTTGAGATATTTCGATTCTAGTTTTTAAGATTTTTTCTGTGTTATCTGCGGTGTATGCGAAAAAGCGGAAAGCTTTTTTCCGAGAGTTTTCCTGTTTTTTGGATACATTATTATATTTCAATCATTAAGAGTTGCTATGAAAGCTTGAAGGTTTCAAATTCAGACGTATAGTTGGATAACTAATTCGATTTGAGCGATATAAGATAGAGACAGGCAGGGTGCGTTTGCTTGATCTTGGAATGGGTGTGTCGGGAGTGCAGGAGTCAATGGATAGCCGGCAGGTTCTTACGCACAGTGCTAAAATTTCTTTCGATGTAAATCACATGGGAAGTGATCTTGTTGGGCAATATGCAAGCAGGCAGTTGCTGCGAGAACCTTACCCATACTTAAATAATGTTCTTGCAATGGGAGTAAGGTTACTTGATGTAATCTGTGTCGTTGCGGGCTCTTTTATTGCATTTTGGGTAGAAAAAAACTGGGGGTTGGAGCAGCCGCATGTGGGAATGCTGGCTCCCAATGTCATAGCCGTTCTTGTTTTTTTTCTTTTTCCAAAAAAATCGAAGCTTCTTGCTTTTCCAAAAATCCGGCGTTTTAAAGCCCAGTTTCGCTATCTCGTGACGCCTCTGCTGACGGCTGGGCTCGTTTTTTTTCTTTTATGTGTCCTTTTGTCGTTTACTCGTGATGAAGTTATTCGCTGCACGGCAGAGTGGTTAATCATCTCGGGATTTATGCTGGGGCTTGGTCGGTTGGGATTGAGTCTGCTTCTTTATCAGCCTGCGATCGTGAAGCTGTTGAAGCGCAGGGTTGCTATCATTGGGACTGGTGAAACAGCGGTTGAGCTGATTTCTAAAATGTCGGGAGATGCGGGTCAGACTTACGCCCTGTTCGGGGTTTTTCAGGATCAGCCAGAAAATGGCGGCCTCGTGAAAGCCGGTGGAAATCTTCAGGATCTGCTTCGCAGGAGCCGTCGAGAGGCGCTCCATGCAATCATTCTCGCGTTTCAAAATGAGAATGATAGTGATGCGCGTGTCCGGGAGGTCGCTTTGGCACTCAGGCCGGTTCTTTCAGATATTTATGTGACCCCCAACCTTGTTTCGGGATTTGATCGTGTCCTTCCCTGTGAGTATCTGGGGGAGAATCCGGTCTTCGTGGTTCAGCGGAGGCCATTGTCTGAGGTGCAGTCACTTGAAAAAGGGATTGTGGATCTGCTTTTGGCGGCTCTGATCTCTTTTTTTATTCTGCCTTTTCTTTTGTTTGTGGTGGTTGCCATAAAGCTGGATTCCAAAGGTCCCATCTTTTTCCGGCAGCCTCGCATCGGGAAGAATGGCAAGGAGTTCTTGGTTTATAAATTTCGTTCCATGCATACGCACATGTCTGACCTTATGGCGGCGACACAAACCAGCCGTAACGATCCGCGTGTGACAAGAGTCGGGCGGTGGCTGAGAAAACTCAGCATTGATGAGATCCCCCAGTTGCTGAATGTGCTGAAAGGGGAAATGTCCTTGGTAGGTCCCAGGCCACATGCTCCTCACACGCGCGCGGGCGGCCTTCTGCTTGATGACGCCTTGGCGGAGTATGTCCTGCGATATCATGTGAAGCCGGGGATTACCGGCTGGGCTCAGATCAATGGCGCACGAGGTGAATTGGTCACAATTGATGATCTGAAAAAAAGAGTGACATACGATTTGGAATATATAAGGCGTTGGTCGTTGCTTTTTGATTTCAAAATTATGTTTCTGACCGTGATCAGAGAGGTGTTCAGTCGGCATGCATTCTAAGGAGCAGCGTGAAGAGCGCGGCAAGGCTTTCCTAGGGCAGTCTTTCCCCATTGTTCCGGTGATGGGACTGCCGATCATGGATATTCCACGGTCTGAGATTGTCTCGTGTCTTGTGGAGGCTGTGCGCCAGGGGAAGGCGGCGCGTGTCGTCAATGCCAACGCCCATTATGTCACCCTTTCCCAGAAGCAGCCGTGGATGAGGCAGCTTTTCGCCGCTTCTGAAATTGCTTTTTGTGATGGCGCAGGGGTGCAGTTGGCGTCTCTATTTTTGAACGGNNATGCCCCGTCAGGAAAAATGGCTGTGGGATAACTGGCATCGTTTGCCGCCGCTTGTAGCTATTACGGCAGGCGCTCTGGTTGACCACGCGGCAGGTCGTGTTGCACGGCCGCCCCGCTGGGTCGCAAATCTGGGGCTGGAATGGTTGGTTCGTCTCAGCCGGGAGCCACAACGTTTGTGGCGTCGATATATGCTGGGTTTGCCGGTTTTCGGCTTTTATGTGTTGTGTTGGAGAGTGCGGCTCTTTACCGAATGAGAGGTGCCGATATTCCATCCGTGATGATTGTGTGCTTCTTCACCGACGCGACTTGATAAGGCTGTACACCCATGCTTGACCGCCCGCTGGATTGCGCTTTCGAACAGCCAAGAGCGACACCTGAAGGGGCGAATACCGGCTTGTATTCGCTGACTGCGCGCTATCTCGGCATGGGGTGGCGTTACCGGGTTCTTTTCGGTGCGGTGGTCCTGAGTATCGTTGTCCTGGGAACAGGCGTTGTTCTGTCCCTCAAACGGTCCTTCATGGCTGCGGCGACGGTCGTTGTGACCACTCAGATCAGTGATCCTCTCTCGTCGTCGGATACGAACAGGGCGTTGGAAGATGACGAACTGGCAACACAGGCGGCTTTGATCGAGTCCCGTGATGTCGCCGCTCTTGTGCTTAAGGAACTGCCGCCTCCGGAAGCGCCCAAGGGGCATGATTGGCGGCATTTCCTGTGTTCGCATGGTGTGAAATTTGGGTGCAACACAGGCACGGAAACAACAAGTAACAGTGTCAGTACGCAGGACCGTCAGATTGATGGCCTGCTTGCGAGCGTCACAGCTGAACCACAGCCTCGTTCACGGGTCATTTCCGTCGGTGTGAAGGCGGATACG
>DOXU01000001.1 GCA_003518885.1 Oscillospiraceae bacterium | reverse complement strand
AAGACACTGGAGGATTTTGAACAGACCTTGTCTTTAGTGAAAGATGTAGGATTTGCTAATCTTTATACCTTTCTGTATTCTCCGCGAAAAGGAACACCGGCAGCAAAAATGGTAGATCCTGTTAGCCGTGAAGAAAAGGGGGGCTGGTTTGCAGAACTTTTGAAAATACAGGAAGAAAATGGCCGTGCATTTTTGGAATCCCATATTGGAAAGATAGAACATGTATTGGCTGAGTCGGTACAAAATGGAACGGCTTTTGGTAGAACAGATAGCGGGATACCGGTCACTTTTTTGGCAGATCGGCCAGGAGCGTTCTATGATATCAAGATAAAAACGCGCAAAGGCGTTACGTTATTTGGTGAACAGAAAGGAACAAACTGATATGGATATTATTGAGAAAGTAAAAGACATGACAGATTGCCTCGCAGAGGACAAACGTTGCTTGCGTCTGCAGGCTGCTTGTGCTGCGGTTGATACTAATGAAGAGTTGCAGAGAAAACTTATGCAATTGAATGATGAAAAAGAGGCCTTGGTAAAAGCAATGAAGGACCAAAGTGTGGATCAAAAGGACGTGAATGTTATGCGGAAAGAGTATGATAATCACTACACAGCACTTTTGAATAATCCATTGATTGAGGAACGTCGGAATGCACAGAATGAAATGAACGCATTAATTACGCAAATTAATACGATGGTTCAGCGTGCAGTGAGCGGGGATGCAAGTTGTGGAAGCGATTGCAGTCATTGCCAAGGTTGTCACTAATCAATTGAAAAAGAATCAAAGTATGGCGGAAAAGAGGGAGTTTTGATATGACGCCGATGATGCAACAGTATTTGTCCATGAAAGAGCAACATCCGGATGAAGTCCTTTTTTTCCGTCTTGGCGATTTTTATGAGATGTTTTTCGATGATGCGAAATTAGCTTCTAAAGAGCTGGATCTGACCCTTACTGGTAAGGATTGTGGAATGAAAGAAAGGGCACCCATGTGCGGCGTGCCCTATCACAGTTGTGAAGCTTATATTGCTCGTTTGGTTGAAAAAGGGTATAAAGTAGCAATATGTGAACAGACAGAGGATCCTAAAAAGGCCAAAGGGCTCGTCAAAAGAGAAATTGAGCGAGTTGTGACGCCGGGAACGGTTATCGAAAGCAGTATGCTTGATGAGGCACGAAATAATTATTTGGCAAGCGTCTGTGTGTGTGATGGACAAGCAGGTATTGTATTTACTGATGTGTCAACAGGTGAAGTACATGCCACTCTTTTGCGGGGAACAGAGCTGGACAATCGTATTTTAGGAGAATTGGGGCGTTTTTTGCCCAGAGAAGTTCTTTTGAATGCGGGTGCGCATGCAGTTTCTGGCGTGGAAAAGTTTTTAAAAGAACGTCTAGGCGCCGTTGTGAATTATCCTGATGAAGGAAATTTTTCCGACGAAACGGCTTCTATTTCAAAACAATTCGGGGAAAAAGATCTTTCTCTTTTGGGTCTGCAAGAAAAAATTGCAGTGATACGCGCATTAAATGCAATGCTGGCTTACCTGAAAAAAACACAAATGACCGGGTTAGAACGTATCAATCAACTTAGTGTTTATAGTGAGATTCAATTTATGCGATTGGATCTTGCCACACGGCGTAATTTGGAGCTTTGTGAAACATTGCGCGGACGTGAAAAGCGGGGGACTTTGCTGTGGGTCCTTGACCATACACATACAGCGATGGGAAAGCGACTTTTGCGCAATTGGGTTGAACAACCGCTTGTTGGGCCAGGGCCAATTACGCACCGTCTTGCGGCTGTAGAGGAGCTTTTTTCTGATGCTGTATTGCGCGATGATCTTATCGTGGGACTTGATGGCGTTCATGATTTGGAACGATTGATGACTCGTATTGTTTATGGCACAGCAAATGCGAGGGAGTTGCGTTCCCTAGTAGAAACAATTGAGCATTTGCCCGCCTTAAAAAGGAGCGTCCAACGTTGTCATTCCCAGCTTTTGTCCCAGATTGCGGCGGATATTGACCTTTTGCCCGATTTGTATGAATTGATCACAAAGGCAATTGTGGAGGATCCACCTGTTTCGGTGCGTGAGGGGGGAATGATTTCCCCGGGCTATCACAAAGAAATTGACAGCCTGCGTGAGATTATGCAGGGGGGCAAGGGCTTCTTGGCACAAATTGAGGCAGAGGAACGTGAAAAAACCGGAATTAAAAATTTAAAAATTGGTTATAACCGCGTTTTCGGCTATTACATAGAGGTAACAAAATCCAATATTGAACAAGTGCCAGAACATTATGTCCGCAAACAGACCCTTACGAACTGTGAACGGTATATCACGCAGGAGCTAAAGGAACTTGAAAGAAAAGTGTTGGGGGCACAGGAACGTGTTGTCCAACTGGAGTATGATGTTTTTAGCCAGATTAGAGAGCAGGTTGCGGCTGAACTGCACCGTATTCAGCGGACAGCAACTGCATTGGCAAAACTAGATGTGCTTTGTTCTTTTGCTTATACGGCCGCAATGAATCATTACTGTCGTCCCGAGCTCTCTTTAGATGGACGTATTCATATTGAGAATGGTCGACATCCAGTGGTAGAGGCTATTTTAACAGATATTCCTTTCGTCCCTAATGATACCGATATGGATATGCAGAATGGTCGTGTAGCGGTTATAACAGGCCCTAATATGGCGGGAAAGTCAACTTATATTCGCCAAGTCGCCTTAATAACGTTGATGGCGCAAATTGGAAGTTATGTGCCTGCATCATCTGCGCATATTGGTGTGGTGGACAGCATTTTTACACGGGTTGGTGCGTCGGATGACTTGGCTTCGGGCCAGTCCACTTTTATGGTGGAAATGAATGAAGTGGCCAATATCTTAGAAAATGCAACGGCAAAAAGTTTGCTTTTACTTGACGAGATTGGACGTGGCACTTCAACTTTTGATGGCATGAGTATTGCTAGGGCAGTGGTTGAATATGTTGTGGATCCAAAGCGCTGTGGAGCAAAGGCACTATTTTCCACGCATTATCATGAATTGACAGCGCTTGAAAAATTGCTGCCAGGTGTACGCAATTATAGTGTTGCGGTAAAGAAACATGGGGATGAGTTGACCTTTTTGCGGCGTATTGTCCGTGGCGGTGCAGATGAGAGCTATGGAATCGAAGTTGCTAAACTTGCGGGTATTCCGGAAAAGGTCGTTACACGTGCTAGAGAAATTCTAAAGGAGCTGCAAGATGGCCAACCGGTTTCTTCTGCATCTGTTGTTCCAAAGCAGGAAAGTGTGCCGGAGCAGGTTTCGATGATTGATCCACGCGCCAAAAAGGTGATGGACAAGCTAAAAACAGTTGATGCGAATGCTTTGACTCCTATTGAGGCGCTAAATTTAATTTATGAACTTGGAAAAATTGCGCGTGGATAATCGGTGCTTCCATTACAGGAAAGGAGAATTTGCATGAGCCGGATTCGATTACTTCCAAAACATATTGCGGAAAAAATAGCAGCTGGTGAAGTGGTGGAAAGGCCTGCATCTGTAGTGAAAGAACTGCTAGAAAATGCCATTGATGCAGGTGCCAGTATTATTAATTTGGAAATTAAAAACGGTGGCGTGCGATTTATCCGAGTGGCCGATAATTGCGTGGGAATTTCGGCAGCGGATGTGCCTACCGCTGTTTTGCGACATGCCACTAGTAAAATATATGAAGAGGAAGATCTTGAGGCAATTGGGACATTGGGCTTTCGTGGGGAAGCATTGGCTTCCATTACAGCGGTTTCTAAAGTGGAAATCATTACGCGTACGGCGGATGAATTGGAGGGCAATCGCATTGTATTTCATGGAGGCGAACGAATAGAGCAAGGTCCTGCAGGGTGTCCAAAAGGGACAACAACTGTCGTGCGCGATTTGTTTTATAATACGCCAGCACGCATGAAATTTCTGAAAAAGGATGTGACGGAAGCGCATGCTGTGCGCGCCGTCGTGGAACGATTAGCACTTTCTCATCCCGAAATTTCTTTTGGATTTCTTAAAGATGGCCGAAAAGAAATGCAGACTCCCGGTGATAACCGCCTAATTGCGGCAATTCATGCCGTACTTGGGCGAGAATTTGCCCAAAATTTACTCCCAGTTAAATATGAACTGGGTGGAGTTTCTGTTTCGGGTTTTGTTTTAAAGCCAGTTAGTGCCCGCTCTAACCGGACAATGCAGTTTTTCTTTTTAAATGGGCGTCTAGTCAGATCACGTACAGCGGTTGCAGCTTTGGAACAGGCATACAAAGGCAGCATTATGGTTGGTCGCTTTCCAGGATGCGTACTGCATATTACGCTATCTTCTGCTCTGGTTGATGTCAATGTACATCCAGCCAAAACGGAAGTACGTTTTGCCAATGAAAAATCTGTATTCGAAGCAATTTATTATGCAGTAAAGACGACGATCGCGGAGAAAGATCCACGCCCCTCTTTGAAATTGGAAACACCGGAGACGCATGAAGCCCCTTCGGCGCAGTTAGAAGATTCTTTGCCTGTATTGAATAAGGGTGTACAGCTTCTTTTTTCCGCACCTGTGGAAAAACAAAGTGTTTTTCATATGGATCCGGCCGTGGTTTACACGCCAGTTTCCCATGAGGCCAGCGGTACATTGCCAAAGACCTCTTCCGTTCCATCCACATCCGAGCAGATGAACATGGAAGTGAAAAAGGAAAATACATGTTCACTAGAGAAGGCACCAGACGAGAAACAGGTTGTCGAAGAATCTTCTTTCGGGGCTCAACGGTCGTTTCGGGTGGTTGGGCAGTGTTTCACGACTTATATTCTGGTGGAACAGGGCGATACTCTCTATATGATTGACAAACAT
>DOXU01000225.1 GCA_003518885.1 Oscillospiraceae bacterium | reverse complement strand
TTACATCTGAACTCTCCCGGCAAAACCACCATGCAGCCCTTGATACTTCTTGGCTCCGGTCTGTCCCAATCTGACTATAGTTAATATAGGACGATTTGCCTCTTTCAGCTTGGTTCACTGTTGTTGTGCAGCCTATGGAATGCTGCGACTTCCATATCCGCCAAAGACTTTTCTTCGAGATACGCGACAGATTTTCACGGCCCATCTTGCATATAGCACATATGCGTAAATGTTATTTTTATTCGTTTTAGTGATAAACATGCTAAAAACGCATAATGTGTGTTTACTTCTATTTTTAATCCATCTAGGCTCCTTTCAGCCTAATTTGCAGGTAGGAACTGGAGCGACAAACATGGAATTAGACAAATTACGCAACCTCAAAGGTCTTCGCGAGGAAGCTGGTCTATCTCAGGCAGAACTAGCAAATCAGCTCGGAATTCAACAGGCGCAGGTTTCTCGCTATGAATCAAATCCGGAAAGTATTTCTTTTAATCTAGCCATAAAATGGATCGAAATATGCGGGAAAGTTTCCAATTCGCACCATTTGAATATCAATACCATTCCCCGTGAGCGCCTACTCCAAGAACTTCATCTTTCCTTGGGATTCATTGATGGCGCTCCGNNCCGACGACCAGCCTTGCTTGTCTTATTCGTAGCATCAAAGACAAACCAAACTGGCAGAGCGAAAATGTATGGGTAATGGACAAGAATTTTGATCCTTCCCGTTCCACGAATGAAGCCTATTGTCGGGCGCATTTGCTTCTTGCCGGAAGTTATGGAAGCCTGAAGGACTATACAACTCATGACGGATCTGAAGCGTCTAAGATTTCCGAAAATGCAGGTATCGTTCTTGTCTATGTTGACTCTCCTATTCTTGATGTAGCTGATTTTCTTGATACTCCAGGTTTTGGCAACTCAGGATCAGATGATGATGCAAATGCAAAAAATAGCATTCGCATCGTTGATGCTATGATCTACATATCCACAGTAGACGGCTTCATGAAGAATGAAGATGTCGCAAACATTTCAGGACTTTTGAAGGAAGTTCCGCCCGTAGAAGGACAACCATTCTCTAATCTGTTCATCGTGGCAACCAAATCACACACGGTCCCTAAAAATGAATTGAACTCTATTATTCAGAAAGCCTCAGCAAGAACTTACAAAACATTGCGGTCAGCTTTGGATAACCGTTATATCGGCTATGAAAAATCATCTGAAAGTAATGAGGAAACATCTGTAAATAGAATTACCTCTATGGATATAGAGGATCAATTTAGGGCGCGTTTCTTCACTTTTTCGGTTGAATCCGTCTCTCTCAGTGTAGATTTTGAGAATACTTTATCCGATTTTCTTTGCGACACACAGCCCGATTGCTCCAAAATGCAATACGAAGCGACCCTTAAGGCTGCGAAGGAAACACTGACAGGCGATAGTCTGAAATGGATATCCGCTCTAGAGCGAACCCGTGACGATATTGAAAATGTCAGAGCAGAAGCTGCTCGTATGAAAGCCGATCTGCCAACACGTTTACAATCGTTCCGCGATAAAGAAACGAAGGGAAGTGGCTTAATTGACTCTTACAAAGCCACTGGCCGCATAAAAGTTCAGGAGATTTACTCTACGGTTACCGCTGTAGATGCAATTGAGAAACTAATTGAACGGTCATTTAATGACAAAAAGGAGGCTCAGAAACTTGCCGTTACGATGGTGCAATCAGAGCTTGTGGAACGCGTCGAAGTCTCCATAAAGAAAAGCTCAAGGGATTTTTCCCAACAAGTTGATGAGATGTTGAAGGACTTTGCCTATGAGCTGAATTTATCTCTTGGCGTCGATAGCGGCTCGCGTCTTTTCAATATTCAGGCGGTATTCGCAGGTGCGCTGGGTGGCGTTGGAGCACTTGGAGCACTGGCTGCTTGGAGTGCTATTGCAGCGGCTGGCAGCAATCTTGGCGGATATATACTCGTCGCGCAAGTTGCAGGGTGGTTGGGTATTAGCTCACTCGTCGGTGGTTCTGGCACTGTGATGGCCGCAGTCTCCGCTCTTGGTGGACCGATCACTATTGCAATTGCAGGAGCTGTTCTCGCGGGATTTGCTGTTGCCTCACTCTTTGGCCCTTCATGGCAGCGGCGACTTGCTAAGGCGATTGAGAAAGCATTACGTAATGCAAATGTTGAAAGTCGCCTTGTGCAAGAGTCGGATAATTATTGGGATCAGACGAAAACTGCCTTCTGCGCCGCTATGCAGAAAACAGCGAAAAATTATGAAGAAAAGGTAAAAGAAAAAGAAAAAGAAGCCTTCAGTACAAGTCCAGAACAGATCAAGAATCTTATTGATCAAGCGAAGGAATCACTTGGTTTTTTTAAATCAATGCCACTTGGTTGGGCTAAAACTTAATTTTCAATGGATGGGCGAGATATCTCGCCCATCTGTTTTGATAAGCTTCATATGCTATTTTTCAAAAATACAATCGGTCTACGCTTCTTCGTCCTATATTCATTACTTTTATTAACTTCTACTCTTTATAATAAAAGTAGAATTTTCTAATGTGCATCTGTTTTTATAGTAATCACATAATATTTTGGCTGCCCGATCTGCGTCGCCGCGATCCGGCT
>DOXU01000073.1 GCA_003518885.1 Oscillospiraceae bacterium | reverse complement strand
GCACGGGGGACACTCACGTGTCATGAAGATCATTCTTTTTATACTTTGGCTTCTCTTTTTTCCTAATTCAATTTACATGTTGACAGATTTTATTCATATATTAGGCTATCCATTTTATTCGGGGCAGTTGTGGATTCGTATCGTGTATATCGGTATTGGTTTCTTTATGGGAATCCTATTTGGTCTGCTTTCTCTACGCATCATTCATAGATTATTGTGCCGGCGCTTCACTTCTTGGGTTTCTCAAACACTCTGTATGGCTGTAATTTTTTTGCTTACAGGGTATGGAATCTACTTAGGGCGTTTTGTCCGTTTGAATTCTTGGAATGTTATCCATTTAGGGAAAGTCCTGAATGCGGTGGCTAGCTCTGGCACAATGTTTGCCTTTGAGTTCACGTTGATTTATGCGTTTTTTACCTGTGTGTGTTATATTATTTATTGCGTTTTGTGTCCGGATAAAGAAATTTGCTGAAAATGATCGTAAAAATAATAAATTTTCATTTACGTTGTTATTACAACGGATTTCAGTAGGGGAATTCTGCTATAATATAGATGAACCAAGAAGAAAAATACATTTACTTTTTATAAGGAGAGTGCGATATGGATAAGATGTTTTGTTTTCAGTGTGAACAGGTTGCCGGTTGTAAAGCTTGCACAGGTTCCCAGGGGGTATGCGGTAAAAAAGAAGATACCGCATTGCTTCAGGATGAACTGTGTGGTGCTATGATTGGTTTGGCATTTGCCGCTGAGAATCAGACTCCAACGGCTTCAACAGATAAAGCAGTGATTGAAGGTTTGTTTACTAACGTAACAAACGTGAATTTTGATAGTGAAAAAGTTAAAGAGCAAATCGCCAATGTGCGTGCAGAGATTACAAAATTAGCCCCAAATGGCGTTGCCAAAGAATATGACATGAAAAAACTTTGGGGAGATAATGAAGATATTCGTTCCCTTAAATCCCTGATTTTGTTTGGTATGCGCGGTATGGCCGCCTATGCTTTTCATGCTTTAATGCTTGGTGCGACCAATACGGAAGTCAACGCATTTTTCTACAAAGGGTTACGTGCCATCGGTAGTGATTTGAATATGGATGCGCTTCTTCCAATCGTAATGGAGACAGGCACAGTTAACTTGAAATGCATGGAAATGCTGGATGGTGCAAACACGGGTACCTATGGCACACCGGTTCCGACAACCGTCCCATTGACCATCGAAAAAGGGCCATTTATTGTTGTCTCCGGCCATGACCTCCATGATCTGCAATTGCTTTTGGAGCAGACAAAAGGTAAAGGTATTAATATTTATACACATGGTGAGATGCTGCCAGCACATGCTTATCCAAAACTGAAAGCCTATTCTCATTTGAAAGGTAACTTTGGTACCGCATGGCAGAATCAGCAGAAGGAGTTCATAGATATCCCAGGCGCTGTTCTGTTTACCACAAACTGCATTATGCCGGTTAAGGATAACTATAGCGATCGCATTTTTACCACCGAAGTGGTACAATATCCTGGCATGGTACATATTGATGAAAACAAAGACTTTACCCCAGTGATCAAAAAAGCTCTTGAGCTTGGCGGCTATCCAGAAGATCATGCAATGACTGGTATCAACGGTGGTGCTCAGGTGACAACTGGGTTTGGTCACGGTACGGTACTTTCTGTGGCAGATAAAGTAGTGGATGCTGTAAAATCTGGCGCGATTTCGCATTTCTTCCTGGTGGGTGGATGCGACGGCGCAAAACCGGGTCGTAACTATTACACCAATTTCGTTAAAAAGGCACCAAAAGACAGTATTATTTTGACGGTTGCCTGCGGGAAATTCCGTTTTAACGATTTAGATTTGGGCGAAATTGGCGGCCTGCCACGTATTATGGATATGGGTCAGTGCAATGACTCCTATAGTGCTATACAGGTGGCAGTTGCTCTTGCAAAGGCTTTTGATTGTGGCGTGAACGAATTGCCTTTGTCCATTGTCCTGTCTTGGTATGAGCAGAAGGCTGTTTGTGTCTTACTGACATTGCTTTCTCTCGGCATCCGCAATATCTATCTTGGACCGACATTGCCAGCATTTGTTTCTCCAAATGTTCTGAATTATTTAGTTGAAAACTTCCAGGTTTCTCCTATCAGTGATCCAGATACCGATTTAAAGAAAATTTTGAATAAATAAAATTTTTGATAGAGAAGAGCAGGCTATTAATAGCCTGCTCTTCTTCATTATGAATGTTATGCCAAGGTTCTCCACTATGCAAACGGTATCTGACCGTTTATTTGGGACATAATAATGGTTGTACCGTGTAAAAAATAGAATAAAGGGGGACTTTTGTATGCCTATTAATCATTTGTATCCCAAAGTTTTGGGTATACTCCGAGATAATGGTGTTCAAGAAACCAAATCGCAAAAAATCGCCGAAGAAGTGATGGATTTGGTTCATGCACCAAAAGTAAGCTCAGCTCATATAGATGAGCATGAGATTTCACCGACGCACAATGTTAAAAAAATCAACCCTCCGGGAACCTATCCAACAATTATAAGATAAGCCCCATCGCTTTATATTCTATGTTGAGATCTCATGGCAAACAAAGTTGTTTGCCATGAGATTTCTTAGTTTACAAGAGACTTGTTTCGTGCTATTATTTTCGGTATAATAGATGACTATGATGAGATTTAACACCAAGAAAAGAGGCATATCTATGGGTAAGAATCCAATTGTTACAATTACATTGGAAAATGGCGGGCAAATTAAAGTTGAAATGCTGCCCGATCACGCTAAGAATACAGTGAATAACTTTATTTCATTAGTGAAAAAGAGTGTTTATGATGGTTTGATCTTCCACCGTGTGATTAATGGATTTATGATTCAGGGCGGATGCCCACAGGGTACCGGAATGGGCGATGCGGGATATAATATCCGTGGTGAATTTGCCTCGAATGGTGCAAATAATACATTAAAACATACCCGTGGAGTTCTTTCTATGGCGCGGGCAGCAAATCCAAATTCGGCAAGTTCTCAGTTCTTTATCATGCATCAAGATGCACCACACTTGGATGGGGAATATGCTGCATTTGGTAAAGTGATTGAGGGCATGGAAGAAGTGGATAAAATTGCGCAGACGGATGTCGATTTTCGTGATAAGCCCCTTCAAAAACAGAAAATTGCCAAAATGACGGTTGAATTGTTCGATTATGCCTTTGCAGAACCGGAAAAAGCATAAGTTGTCTACCAAGTCTAAAAGAACTAGGTGAGTAAGGGTACATGGATTCATTCTCATTCGAGGAGTATGTTAGAGGATGAATACTCTTATATGGGTGTGAAGGTATGGATGTTGTACCGGGAACTGCTTGACAATCGACTTTTACAACAATATAATAAATATTGAATTTTCACAAAACGAAGTTCTATTACGGAGTTTTGATTGCAAATATTTAGAAAGCTTTTTTATGTGGGCAATTTGAATTAACAGAATAGATGAATTCCGGTTGCCTTATTGATTGAGTTAAAAGCTCAAATTTTATAAGTTGGTTACTTCATAACCGGTGCGGCGGTCGCACATTCAACTTGTGAAACGGTCAATAAGAGTAATGATTTGCTATATAAACTCTGAAAGCCTGGCATATTGGGGAATCTAATTCGTTATTGGGCGAGTTCAAGATTCTTTGCGGTAAAAAAACACAAGTTAGGGGTGCGCTTTGCTCCTTGCTTGTGTTTTTTATTTATGCTGCAATATAAAATCGTAATGGAACTTTTTGTATTTATCTTTCTAAAAATTATCAATATAAGGAGACAGGTATAATGGGGAAAGCACTCATCATTGGTTGTGGGGGAGTTGGCAGTGTAGCTGTTCATAAATGCTGTCAAAATAGCGCTGTGTTTAATGAACTTTGCATTGCTAGCCGTACAGAGTCCAAATGTATTGCCTTGAAGAATAAATTGGCAGGCGGAAAAACAAAAATTACGACGGCACAAATAGATGCTGATAATGTGCCGGCACTTGTCTCTTTGATTCGTAAAGAAGAGCCTGATGTGGTGCTTAATCTTGCCTTGCCTTATCAAGATCTGAATATTATGGAAGCCTGTTTGCAAACTAGAACAAATTATGTGGATACGGCAAATTATGAGCCAGAGGATCAAGCAAAATTTGAATATAAATATCAATGGGCCTACAAAAAACGCTTCGAAGATGCAGGAATCACAGCTTTGTTGGGCAGCGGATTTGATCCGGGTGTGACAGGGGTCTTTTCTGCCTATGCACTTAAGCATCAATTTGATGAAATCAATCAGATCGATATATTGGATTGTAATGCGGGAGATCATGGTTACGCATTTGCCACGAATTTTAATCCGGAAATTAATATTCGTGAGGTCTCTGCAAATGGAAGCTACTGGAATGAAGGCCATTGGATTGAAACAAAACCGATGGAGATTTTTAGAACATACAATTTTCCCGAAGTTGGGGACAAAAAGATGTTTTTGCTCCATCACGAAGAATTGGAATCCTTGGCGATCCATATTCCGGGCATTCAGCGTATTCGCTTTTTTATGACTTTTGGTGAGAGCTATTTGACTCATCTGCGTTGTCTACAGGACGTAGGGATGACGTCCATTGAACCAATCCTTTTCGTGGGTAAGGAGCTTGTGCCCCTTCAGTTTTTAACCGCAGTATTGCCTGATCCAGCATCACTTGGTCCGCGTACAAAGGGAAAAACAAATATTGGTTGCATCTTTACAGGAAAAAAGGAAGGCAAAGCCAAAACATATTATCTTTACAATATCTGTGACCATCAAAAATGCTATCAAGAAGTGGGGTCACAGGCCGTTTCCTATACGACAGGCGTGCCAGCTATGATTGGCGCCATGATGTTAATGACAGGGAAATGGGATAAACCTGGTGTGTACAATGTGGAAGAGTTTGATCCGGACCCTTACATGGATGCTTTAAATGAATGGGGACTTCCATGGCAAGAGAGTTTCCATCCGGATTTGGTCGATTAAAATGAATATGGAACAACTCCCAACACCATGTTACGTTGTGGACGAGGCGCTGATTGAACGAAATCTAAAGATTCTGCAAGACGTTGTTAAGCGAACGGGTTGTAAAATTTTATTGGCACAAAAAGCCTTTTCGCTGTATACACTTTATCCTTTAATTGGGCAGTACTTAAATGGCACAACGGCCAGCAGTCTTTATGAGGCGAAATTGGGTAGAGAGGAAATGGGAAAAGAAACCCACATTTTCGCAGCGGCATATCGCGAAAGTGAACTGGATGAAATTGTTTCTTTATGTGATCATATCGTTTTTAATTCCTTTTCTCAGCTGGAACGTTTTGGCGGGCGGGTATTGCATGCAGGTAAAGAGATTGGCTTGCGTTTGAATCCTGAATGTTCAACACAAGAAGGGCATGCAATCTATGATCCTTGCGCGCCGTTCTCTCGCTTAGGTATTACGCAGGAAAATTTTCGGGCGGATTTACTGGAGGGTGTTACGGGTTTTCATTTTCATACTTTGTGTGAACAAGGCGCGGATGCATTAATTCGTACAGTAGAGGCAGTTGAAAAACATTTCGGAAAATTTATGTATCAAATGAAATGGATCAATTTCGGCGGGGGACAACTGATTACGCGTGCGGATTACGATTTGCAAGCATTAGAGGATTGTATCACACATATACAAAGAAAATATGATGTACAAGTATATCTGGAGCCAGGTGAAGCAGTAGCGTTAAATGCCGGATATCTCATCAGTAAAGTATTGGACGTTGTTCACAATGGAATGGACATTGCTATTTTGGATACTTCTGCTGCGTGTCATATGCCAGATGTGTTGGAGATGCCTTACACGCCACCTGTTTTAGGATCCGCAAAACCGGGAGAGAAGCAATACACCTATCGCTTGGCGGGGCCAACTTGTCTGGCG
>DOXU01000213.1 GCA_003518885.1 Oscillospiraceae bacterium | reverse complement strand
AAAAAGATCTATTCTTTTTCAGAATAACACGCTCTCCCCACAAATGCAAGATTCTGAAGAGGAACTGCCTATCTTCCTTAATAAAAAATGTTCCATCCATTTTATTCCCATTAAAGGATTCGAACGAATAGAACACAAAATTATTTATTTTTACCATTGAAAATTTGACGACGATTGCGAAAGACTAGATATATCTGTCTGCAAATCATGACCAAAAGTAAAACACCTACTGAAACCAGAGCCGTAAAGCCACCTGGTGCAACATTTAGACTATATGAAGAAAATAGACCAACCATAATATCAAATATACTAAAAGCAATAGAAAATAGCAACGTCTTAAAAAATCCTGTTTTTAATTGCAAAGCTGTTGCAACCGGTAAAGCGATCATCGAACTCAAAACCAAAACACCAACTACGCGAATCGAGACCGCAATTGCAGAAGCCACTAAAATGGAAAAAATGTAATTGATTATCCGTACATGCACACCTGCAATACGTGCAGCTTCCTCATCATATGCAATATAAAGCATCTGATGATAAAGAAATGCCATCAATAAAACAGATGCAATACTTAATGACAAAATGGCAATCATATCAGATGCTGTCACAGTTAGAACGCTGCCAAATAAGAAGGAATCCGCATTCGCATGTAGTTTTCCGGAACTGATAATCGAAATTGCAATCCCAACACTTAAAGCCAGGACAATTGTTAACAATAAATCCGTAAACTTGCGGAAATACGTACGTAAAAATTCAATCAATGCACCGCAAAGAGAAGTGAACAAAAATGCACCTATGACAGGACTACTATTGGTAAGCAAGCCTATCGTAGCTCCAGCAAGCGAAGCATGTGAAAGTGTATCGCCAATCATTGAATACCGCCGCAAAACTAAAAATATACCGATACACGGACATAAAATAGAAATAAAAAACGAAACGATAATTGCATTTTGCATGAAACTATATTGAAGCACCCAGAACCCCCCTGGTCTTTTATCACATAAATAACGAACTTAGATTATGAACGATGCAAATACTCTTCTGCATACTGTTCAGGCGTACAAAGATGTCCATGCCCCGAAACCATGTGATAAATTAAGGAGGAGTTCTCCATCGCAGCCGGCAAATTATGTTCAATAGATATAATTGTAACCTGATGTTCATCGTGTAATTTCTTCAAAAACCCATAAATTTCGCGCTGACTTGTTACATCAACACCTGTAGAAGGTTCATCCAAAACTAACAAATCCGGGCCCCCCATCAGCGCACGTGCCAATCGAATTTTTTGCGCTTGTCCACCAGATAGCGTTCCCATCAGCTTATGTGCATGTGCTTCCATATGAACTTGTTTTAATCGCTCCATAATGCAGTCCTTATCCCGTATATGAAGCAATCTGCGGTAACTATTTAACATTTCAAAAACTGTAATAGGAAAATCCGCATTACCATTATCCTGAATTTGTGCCACATATCCTATTCGTTTGGCATCAGTTAAGATCTCTCCAGATGTTGGCTTTAAAAAACCAAGAATGGAACGAATCAACGTACTTTTTCCACATCCGTTCTCCCCCAAAACGGACAAATACGTTCCCTTGGGGATTTCCAGTGATAAATCCTCTAAAATATAAGGCTGTAAACCTGTATATGAAAAATAAAGATGGCTAATTTGGACCATATTAAAAAACCCCGTGATTTTTTATATTGTAATAAATGATATTCTTATATTATACGTTTTTTCTACCCGATATTGCAAGTAAAATCGGCATTTTTTTACTTTTTCAAACAAATAAAACAAAAAGGGAAACCATATTTATGGTTTCCCTTTTTTAACAAGCCTAGTCATACATTGAAAATATAACATATGCCCGTTCTATTTTACCTGAGTGACTCTAAATTATTTGTAGAGTTCAACCAAACGCATCAAGTGATCATAGCGATCATTTGCAGCCTTCTGCGACTCATCAAACAATTTGTCTGCACGCTCTGGGAATGCACGTTTCAAACGAGAGTAACGAGTTTCATTACCCAAGAAGTTCTGGTAAGTGCCATCGCCCAGTTTAGAAGTCAAAGTAAATGGATTCTTGCCTTCCTTCTTCAATGCTGGATTGAAGGAGAAGAGATTCCAGTAACCAGCTTTAACAGCGGCCTTCATCTCATCCTGACAGTGCATCATGCCACCCTTAATACCATGCAATTCGCAAGGTGCGTAGCCGATGACCAAGGAAGGACCATCATAGGCTTCAGCTTCAGCAAGGACTTTAACAGTCTGAGCTGGGTTGGCGCCCAGAGCAATCTGTGCCACGTAGACATAACCATAAGTCATGGCCATTTCTGCAAGGCTCTTCTTGCCCATTTCTTTACCGGCAGCAGCAAACTGGCAAACCTCACCAATGTTGGAAGCCTTGGAATCCTGCCCGCCTGTGTTGGAGTACAGCTCGGTATCGAAGACCATCACATTCACGTTTTCGCCCGAAGCAATAACATGATCCAAGCCGCCGAAGCCGAACTCGTATGCCGTCTTCTGCTTGAAAAAAAAAACACAAGCACGACCAGTTCTGATGCGGTATGCCGCCGCTGCATCAAATGCATCACTCGGAGGCCGCGAATCAGCAACACCCGCCTCTTTAGGCCTGTTTATCATTATTACACGCACAACCCTCCCTACTACTTGAGCCGCTTCCTGCATGTATTTAGCCTTCGGAAGAGGTTCCCCAAGATGACCTCCTTTGCTTCCACATACTGCCTTTCTTTCAACTTTCCACTCCCACCCTCCG
>DOXU01000077.1 GCA_003518885.1 Oscillospiraceae bacterium | reverse complement strand
ATGCAGGCGTCATCGCGCACAAAGGCAGCCAAAATTGGGATTGTTTTGCTATTTACTTCTATGGTCGCGGCTTTTTTCGTGGCAATAGGCCTGGTGGATTACCAATCTCGTATTGTGGGATGGAACCAATATCGCACGGAATTCGGCGTCTCTTTCACTCCAACAAAAGTTTCGATCTCTTTATTTGGAATGCGAGGCGCTTTTTCTTTAAAACCATTTTACCAAACGCTGCATGTGGCAGATCGAGTTAATCAAGGAATTGTTTCGTTAAGACCAACTGGATGCTATTTGACGCAAGTGGGATTCGAGACGATAGGACGCACGGCAGAAAAAAAGACCGTTTATGCAGCATCACAAGTGTGGAAGGTGACGGAAGAAGCTCATCCAATCTCAACATTGGCAAAAGCATTTAAGTCGGCATCTGCTCGTGTGCCAGCCTCCCATTCGTAGAAGGCTTGTGCTCCAATCATCGCTGCGTTGTCTCCACAAATGGAAAGAGGAGGCATGTAAAGAGTGCGCCCACTTTGGGCGCATTCTTTTTCAATACGCTCCCTTAAGGCGCTGTTTGCCACGACGCCGCCTGCCAGCACCAGCACGTGACTATCTGTGTTATTCGCGGCAGAAAGAAAATGATGAGACAACATATCTACGACGGCGTTTTGAAAAGAAGCGGCAACATCTTCTTTGCAGATGGTCTCTCCAACCTGTTCAGCATGGTGCAAATAGTTCAATACAGCGGTTTTTAATCCGGAAAAACTAAAATCATAAAGAGAACCGTCTACTTTGGGTCGTGGAAAATGAATGGCATTCGGATTGCCTTGTTTGGCGGCCTTGTCAATTGCAATGCCACCGGGATAAGGGAACCCAAGTGCACGTGCGGTTTTATCAAATGCTTCTCCGGCTGCATCATCGCGTGTGCGCCCAAGGACGGTAAAATGGGTATAATCCTCTACACGGACAATATGACTATGTCCACCCGAGGCCACCAGGCATAAGAAAGGCGGAGCTAAATCGGGATGAGCAGGATAGTTGGCAGCAATATGTCCGCGCAAATGATGAACAGGGATCAAAGGCAAGCCTCGGGCGATAGCAAGACCTTTAGCGAAGTTTACGCCGACGAGTAAGGCCCCAATTAACCCGGGTGCATAGGTAACAGCAATGGCATCAATCTGTTCCAACGAACAATTGGCCTGTTTAAGTGCCTCGGTGCAGAGGCCTGAAATTGCCTCAACATGTTGACGTGAGGCAATTTCAGGCACAACACCACCATATAGCCGATGTGTTGCTATTTGTGAAGCGACTACGCTGGAGAGGATTTCTCTGCCATCACGCACAACAGAGGCCGCGGTTTCATCACAAGATGATTCAAATGCAAGTATATTCAACTGATTTTCTCCTTATCGATGGAGTTACTTCCTTTTATTTCAGCAAAAAACGACAAAAATTAGAGTTCTTTTTCCACAAGTGCACGGAGTGTGCGAAAAATTTGGTCACGGCATTCTCTATAAACGCGCATGTTCTGTCCATAGGGATCCTCAATGCCATCGCCAAGGATCTGGATTTTATCTAAGAATTCGGAGGCGGTTTGTTGAAGGGCAGAGAGATGAGAGGCACTCATCACGTAGATTTGGTCATAGGAGCCAAGCATCTCCTGCGTAAGGAGTCGGGCACGATGCTTGCTCAGATCCAAGCCGATTTCTCGCATCGCCTCAATGGCGTTCTGTGAGGCAGATTGTCCCGGCCAACCCATAATTCCAGCGCTGGATGCGGTGGGATGGAGTCCGCGTTTTTTTAACAAGTCATTGAAGATGACCTCTGCCATGGGACTGCGGCAGGTGTTTCCTGTACATACAAACAGGTAGCTTTTCATGATTTTCTCCTGTGCAATATTCGTCAAGCTTTTGCGTCAAACCAGGTTTTTCCCTTGTGTACGTCAACATCTAAGTGGACCTGTAGTGTGGTAGCACCTTCCATTTCCTCTTTTAAGATCTGGCTTGCTAGGTTCGCTTCCGCTTCCGGTGCTTCCACAATAAGTTCATCGTGTACCTGCAAAATAAGGGAAGCATTACTTTTTTCTTTTAAAAGACGATCGCGTACACGAATCATGGCGATTTTGATAATATCCGCCGCTGTGCCCTGGATGGGCATATTCCGCGCAACACGTTCACCAAAGGCACGCATATTGTGATTGCTAGAAAGCAGCTCGGGCAAGGTTCGCCGTCTGCCAAATAAAGTTTCTACGTATCCCTTATCATGAGCCTCTTGAATCACATTTTCCATGTAGTGCTGAACGCCCGAAAATTTATCCAAGTATCCGCGAATATAACTATCTGCTTCTTTAACGCTGACACCAATATCCTGTGAGAGGGAGAAGGCACCAATGCCATAGACAATGCCAAAGTTGACGGCCTTAGCCCGAGAACGCATGAGGGGAGTGACAAGCTCCAACGGCATGCCAAAAACTTGAGACGCCGTGATCGTATGAATATCCTCGTGGCTGTTGAAGGCATCGATCATTGCAGTATCGTTGGCCACGTGGGCGAGAATACGCAGCTCAATTTGAGAGTAGTCCGCGTCAACGAGGGTGTATCCTGGTTTGGCAATGAAGAACCGGCGGATTTCGCGACCTTCTGCGCTGCGAACCGGAATGTTCTGCAGATTTGGCTCAGTGGAACTGATCCGACCAGTTCGGGTCTCTACTTGATTAAAACTGGTATGAATGCGACCATCAGAGGCAATTACTTTCGTTAGTCCATCTGTATAGGTTGATTTTAATTTATTGAGCTTGCGATAGCGCAATAATGTGTCTACAACGGGATGAATATGGCGTAATTTTTCTAATACGTCTGCATTAGTTGACCAACCGGTTTTTGTCCGTTTGCCGTGGGGTAAACCAAGCTTGCCAAAAAGTGCTTCACCTAGTTGCTTTGGAGAGTTTAGGTTGAAGGTGTAACCAACCGTTTCGGTGATTTCCTTTTCCATTTCCACTAATTTTTCTTGTAAACTTTCTCCATAGGAAGCAATACTCTCTCGATTAACCATAAAACCAACGTGTTCCATTTGTGCAAGAACGCGAGCAAGCGGAAGTTCTATTTCGGTATAGAGCTTTTCCTGTCCGTTTTCCCTCAATTTTTCTTTTAGTGGAGTGACTAATGCGTGGACAGCAAGTGCGGTGGAAACGGTTTCTTCCATTTTCGAAGGGGCCTCATGAGCATAAGCAGGCGTGAGGGCATATTCCTGGCATAAGCGGATGGGTTCGTAGGAAGAGGCAAGCGGATTCAAGAGGTAGCCTGCCAGCATCGTGTCTTCCAAGATGTTTTGAGGGAGCTTTCCTTTGGATAAGCAAGCTGCATAAACCGCTTTGGCATCGTGTGTAATGAGCGGTTTATCAAGTGAAAAAAAGGCAGAAAGAAAGTCTGAGAAGTTTTCTGTTTGCTCCTTTAAAAGGCAGGATACTGCATCTGAAAAAGCGATGGCAATTCCCGTGATCTCATTTTTTTCGATAAGGCAGATGAAAACAACAGAAAATTCTTTCTTTAGCTTGGCCAATAAAGAAACTCCGCTAGATTCCAGTATACACGGCAACGTGGTTTTTGGTGTCGTGCTTTCTGCTTGCTTGTCCTCTGTGGTTATTTCCATTTTTTCCATCAATTTAAATAACTCTAGTTTGGCCATTAGGCGCGTTAGAGCCTGTGGATTTTTTTCCCCTTTTATTAAGATAGCAGGATCGGTTTCGATCGGTACATTTGTGCAGATAGTTCCCAGTTTGTGGCTAAGGTAGGCCGATTCCTTTCCTGCATGCAGCTTTTTGCAGACACCAGGACGGATTTTTCCACTTTCAAGATGGGTATAGACTTCCTCCACCGATCCATAAGATTGAATAAGAGAGAGAGCAGTTTTTTCTCCCACGCCAGCCACACCGGGAATATTATCGGAGGAATCTCCCATTAGTGCTTTGACTTCAATCATTTGAAGAGGGGAGACGCCGTATTTTTCTTTTATAGCCGCCTCATCATAGATAACGGTGACAGGATGTCCAGCCTTCGTAGAGGCCAAACGCACCGTAGTGGAGGGGCCAATCAGCTGGAAGGAATCTCGATCGCCGGTTAGCAGGACGCATTCATCCCCGCGTTTTTCACACGCTTTGGCTTCGGTGCCTAGAATATCATCCGCCTCAAAACCTTCCACCTCCAGTACTGGAATCCCCATATATTGAAGTAACTCTTTTAATAGAGGAAATTGGGAAGCCAATTCGGCGGGCATCTTTTTCCTGCCGGCCTTATAGTCTGCATATTCTTTATGACGGAAAGTTGGGGCAGGCAAATCAAAGGCAACTACAACCATATCAGGTTGCACTTCATCTTTTGCTTTATTTAGAATATTGAAAAATCCTACCAGTGCATTGGTTTGAATTCCTTCTTTGGTAGAAAGAGGGCGAATACCATAGAAGGCGCGATTGATAATGCTGTTGCCGTCCAATACGAGCATTTTCATAAACATTTCCTCCGGGGCGTTGTAGAACGAGCGCGTTGACTGTGTGTGGCGTGATTGCGTTCGTAGTGAAATAAAAATTGCTGTGCAATTCCGCCAAATGCTTGGAGCTCTTTGGGAAATCCTTCTGGGTAGTAAGCGGCCAGAATGCGTCGCACCCAAACGTCGATAGGAAAGCAATCAATGCGCCCGCACCCGAACAAAAGGGCGCACTCGGCCACTTTGGGCCCAACACCATGAATTGTCTGCAAAATGGAACGCGCTTCATCCAAGGGAATAGAGGAAAGGGCATTTAGATCAATGGCACCGGAGGATACCTTTCTGGCGGCGTCCAATACATATTTGGCACGAAAACCGCAACGCAAGGGCGCAAGATCTTCCTCATTACAGATGGAAAGAGTAGCGGGGGAGGGAAAAGAAAAACCGCCGCCAGGTAATTTCTCCCCAAAGTGCGTGCAAAGTCGATCAATAATCCCTTTTATTCGGGGAATATTGTTGTTTTGGGAAAAAATGAAGGAACAGAGTGCCTCCCATGGTTCCTGACGCAGTAGGCGAAGACCTGGCGAAGATAAAACAGCGCGCGCAAGTGGTCCATCTTTCATAAAAGTAGAACGGATGGTCGTATAATCTCTGTCCAGGTCAAAATATTGTCTCCAGATGGTTTCAAATTCTGAGGCAGTGGTTCCACTCAAAAGGAGGCCATCTTGCTGCTTGTGTAAGGTCAATTCGCGATGAAAGGCAATCCCTGTCCACGATCCGTCCTCTTGTTTTTTCCAGCGGAAGCATTGACCATTCTCAAAAACGGCATCAGGGTCAAAATCTGGAACGGATACCCAAATAGTGCGGTCGGTCATTTGCTGTATCATGTGGCCTTTTCCTTTCTAGCCAAAGCAAGAAATTGTTAGCTAATTTGAAAAAGCGGACCGGCAGTTTTCGCCGGCCCGCCGAAATGGTTATCAATAGGATGAAAATGCATTCATCTTTCTATTTTGTGAAGAAAAACAGCGGTGTTTTTCACTCTTTTATTTTAAACTACTACCAATATATAATAGTATCGGATTGCCTGCAAATTTGCAAGCGCAAATTTCTCTTTGCTGAAAATTTATCACCAGAGAGTGCCTTTACCTTGCATTCGGGTAGGGAGTATTGTATACTGAATGCAAATATTTACGAATAGGTGATGACGCGCAATGTCCTCTTCCGCGCAGATTACAACGCCGCGGTATTTAAAAATAGCAGTCGATTTAGCTACCCGTATTGCCTCAGGGGAAATTACCGAGGGAGAAAGGCTAAAGGGGCGTTCTATTTTGTCTACAGAATACCATGTTTCACCAGAGACAATCCGTAGAGCGATGTCTATTCTGTCGGATAAGCAAGTTGTAGAAGTCTATTTGGGAAGTGGAATTGTTGTATCATCTCGCGCAAAGGCGATTCAGTTCGTCAACAGTTTTAAAGATGATGAGAGTATTGCCCATTTGCATAATGATTTAGATCGGTTATTTGCTGAGCGTAGACAAATGGACAAAGAAATTTCTACCCTTACTTCCAAAATTATTGACTTATATAAATATAAACGCTCTGATTTGGTTTCCCCGGTCGAAGTTTCCCTCCCCGAACACTCTGCTGTTATTGGAAAAAGTATTGGGCAGTTGGAAATTTGGCATAATACCGGCGCAACGATTATTGGTGTGGTTCAACATGCACAATTGCTGATTTCTCCTGGACCTTATTATGAATTTCAAAAAGGGGATAAAGTGTTAATTGTAGGGGATGAAAACGTGATTGGGCGGTTTAACACTTTTGTACGTGATGTGTAAAAGGGAAAAACATGGCCCCTGATGCGTAAAGCAAGTTTTTTATTTTAATAGAAGAAAAGAAATCAGGTATGAACGGTTCTGTAAGCGGGAAAATGTTCGTGCCTGTTTTTTCAATACATGTTGGAAAGAGGCAAATAGTGCGTAGGGCGGTGGAAAAGTGAAAATTTTTAAAGGAAATGGCATTTCGAGCGGTATTTGTTTTGGTAGATTGTATTTTTTTAAGCGGAAAGAACAGATTATTGAACGCCGACATATTGGCAGTGTAGAACGTGAATTAAAGCGATACGAAGAGGCCAGTGAACAGGCAGTGGCTTGTTTGCGCGATCTTTATGATCAGGCACTGCAAGATTTGGGTGAACCAGAGGCGATGATTTTTCGCGTTCATGAGATGATGTTAAAAGATGAAGGCTTCATTCAAGGAATAAAATCCATTATTAAAACAGAGCGTGTTAATGCTGAGTTTGCGGTAGAGCAAACGGCCAATCATTATATTTCCATCTTTAGAAATATGGAAAATGCCTATATGCGCAATAGGGCAGCGGATATGCGCGATATTTCGGAAAAATTGATTTCTAAGTTGCTTGATACGGATAGTGAAAATTTTTCTCAAATAAAGGAACCGATGATTATTGTGGCTGATGATCTTTTGCCCAGTGAGATCGTTCAATTGGACAAAGAGGGAATCTTAGGTTTTGCCTTACTGCAAGGCTCGACAAATTCCCATGCAGCCATTTTGGCACGCACTATGTCGGTACCAACAGTGGTCGGTTTGCAAGGGCAGCTTACAGAAGATTGTGATGGAAAAGAAGCGGTGATTGATGCTTTTGCCGGCGCAGTCTATTTGGATCCCGATCCTATCACATTGGAAAAAATGCAGGGGTTGCGTGCAGAATTTCGCCGTCACTTGGAGTCTATGGAGGCACTTAAAGGTAAGGAGAATGTGACAAGAGACGGGAGAACCATTCGAATTAATGCGAATATTGGTTCTTTGCAGGACGTTGCCCATGTTTTGCAAAATGATGCGGGCGGTATTGGCCTTTTTCGCAGTGAGTTTTTGTACTTGGATGGTAATGATTATCCAACAGAGGAAATGCAATTTGAAACTTACAAAGCGGTTCTTTCCCAAATGAAGGGCAAAAAAGTGATTATTCGTACCATGGACATTGGAGCGGATAAACAAGTGGATTATTTCGGGCTTCCTCATGAAGAAAATCCAGCGATGGGGTTTCGGGCCATTCGAATTTGTCTACAAAGACCACAGCTCTTTAAAACACAATTGCGTGCACTATTTCGTGCTTCTGTGTATGGACGCCTGGGTATTATGTTTCCCATGATTATCTCGGTGGAAGAAGTGCGTCGGATCAAAGAAATTATTGAGGAAGTGAAGACGGAACTTGCGCAAAGAAGTCTACCTTTTTCTGAATATGTAGAGTTGGGTATCATGATCGAAACACCAGCAGCAGCCATTGTCAGTGATGATTTGGCAAAAGAGGTGGACTTTTTGAGTATTGGGACCAATGATTTGATTCAATATACTTTGGCAGTTGATCGACAAAATCAAGAACTTGAAAAATATTACAATTTGCATCATAAGGCGGTTTTGCGTTTGATCCGTCGTGTTGTAAAAAATGGGCATCAATATGGCGCATGGGTTGGTGTTTGTGGAGAACTGGGTGCAGATACTGCCATGACGGAGACATTTTTGGCAATGGGCGTGGACGAGCTTTCGGTTGCTCCCCCTAAAGTTTTGGAAGTGCGAAGCAAAGTGCGGGAAAGCGATGTAGAGAAAGTGGCCAAGGGCATTTTACGTGCAATTGGTGAGTGATTAAAAAGAAAAATAAAGGCAGCTGTTCGAATAGAACAGCTGCTTTTTTGCATAAAAATGAAAGGTAAGAAAATACTAAAATAAGGCAGAAAAGCGATTTTGAAAGAATGAGAAAATAAACTTTGACTTTCTTTGACCAATATGCTATACTGACCGAAGATTCAAAAGAAAACCTAGTACTAATGGAGTATATTAGTGCGAAGGAGGAATATATATGACAATGGAAGAATTTACAGTAAAAGCGCAAGAGGCTATTTCTACTTCACAAGAGATGGCAATTCGCCGCGGAAATCAGGAGGTGGACGGAGAACACCTGCATGCTGCTTTGATTGAGCAGAAGGATGGTCTTATCCCGAAACTTTTAGGTTATATGGGCGTGCATCTGGATGTATATCAACAGGCCTTACAGAATGCGCTAAATAAATTGCCAAGTGTTACAGGTAGCGGTGCCAGTCAAACCTATTTAACCAGGCGTTTTAGCACGTTGCTACTTCATGCACAGGATGAGGCAAAAAAATTTAAAGACGAGTATACCAGCGTAGAGCATTTGTTCATTGC
>DOXU01000079.1 GCA_003518885.1 Oscillospiraceae bacterium | reverse complement strand
AAGAATTTAGAAAAACTGAAAAATACGAAAGACGTTATCAGCCAAAAAAGGAAAAAGGCAAGAACCCCATTGAGAATACTCAACATTTCACGTTAAAAACGAGAGATACAGTCGATTACAGATAAAAAGGCGAAAATCAAAAGCCAAGAAGCTTGTCCAAACATGGAGAGACCCCATAAACGAAAGGGCCCACCGTTCCCTGTATCATTTCCATTGCCATTACTGGTGTATCCACCTTGCATAAGGTAGGCTCTATAGCCTACCTTATGCAAGGTGGATACACCAGTAATGGCAATGGAAATGATACAGGGAACGGTGGGCCCTTTCGTTTATGGGGTCTCTCCATGTTTGGACAAGCTTCTTGGCTTTTGATTTTCGCCTTTTTATCTGTAATCGCCTGTATCCCTCGTTTTAAACGTGAAAAGTGGAGTATTCGAAATGGGGTTCTTGCCTTTTTCCTTTTATGGCTGATAACGGATTTCGTATTTTTCAGTTTTTCAAACTTCTTCCACCGCTATTATCTTTGTGTACTTGCCCCACCAATCGCTGTTTTGATCGGAATGGGATTACCAGAAATGGTGCAAGCATTTAAGGAAAAACGAAAGTGGTTTGGCTGGCTTTTGCCCCTCTCTCTACTTGTTACAAGCATCATGTCCATTCTCTTTATTTTACACTATCCCATTTTACGCCTGTTTTTGGTTCCTATCATCGCTCTTTTCACTGTCATTTCTCTTTTGTTTCTTTTCCTCTATCGTCGAAAAGAAAAGCAGGGGTATTTGCCCCCTGCTATCGCTTGTACGCTAGCGGCCATCCTCACCGCCCCATTTTATTGGTGTTTAACTGTTATATGGTTTCCCCCAGTTAATAGCACAATGCCTTATGCTGGCCCAGAGCTGGCCACACAGGTGCAAACAAGATCAATGACATCCAACCAAGAAACAATGGTTGCCCCCGATGCCAGTACCAAGGCAATGGAGGATTATCTCGTAAAAAACTATCAGCCTGGTTCGTTCCTTGTTGTTACTTCACGTTCTGATAATGCCGCCGCTTTCATCATTGATACTGGACTTCCCGCTGTGGCATATGGCGGATTTGTCGGAACGGACAAAGGATTGACCTTGTCGGAAATTAAAAACCTAGTGAATTCTGGGAAAATCACTTACTTCCTTTTGGCAGAAGAGACCGGCCCCGGAGAATTTTCTAATTTTTCTATTTCTGCTTATGTGAAGACAAACGCTAAATTAATTTCCCCTTCTGAATATGGGTGTGGCAATATGATATCTTCTTTAAATGGGACTGCTTCTTTTTCCCTTTATCGGTTTAATAAATAATACATTGAAAGCACAGAACGTTATTTTTCATCGTTCTGTGCTTCTTTTTCGCGCTTGAGTGCTTTCATAATTATTTGGGCAGCAACTTCCCTAGGTAAACGCTTATCCATACTCAATTTCTGAATGTAACGGTGTGCCTGTGGTTCTGTCCATCCCTTTTGATGCACCAGCATTAATTTGGCGCGATCCAATGTCCCTCCGCCCTCATTAATTCGCATAACGAGACGAATTGCTTGTATCAAGGCATTTCGAGTCAATGGATTAGCTAGGATTGTCACACCGCTTCCATCCAAGACATCATGTGCTTCAAATAACTCCCCACGGTCTATTACGATAATAATTCCATTTACGTCATTCTGAGACAACTCTAGCGCCAGATCCAATGGATTTTCATCTGGCAGCCTTCCTGCAATCAGCACTGCACCCATACTGCTCATCAGAGCTTTCCTGCGGGCATCCGCCCCCGATATAGATAACATTGGCCTTTTCCCTAAAGAAACGGCCAACATGTCGCAGACCTTTTTTCCGAAATTCTGCTGACCACAAACAATGAGTACCCTTTCACTCAATCTATATCCTCCAAATTCGAAGCCACAGACTCATGATCGCACCCATACGATCAGTAAACGGAGAGATACTGGTTGATCTCCCATGGATGTACCTGATGCAAATACATCTTCCACTCATTATATTTGGTGGTCAAATAGCTATGAAATGCATGCTCACCCAAAATGTCACGAAGCAATGTATCTTTTTCCAATTCATGCAAGGCCTCGCCCAAGGAAGCCGGCAATCTTTCAATTCCCTGCGCCGTTATCTCTTTTTCCGACAAACTGAGAATATTCGTCTTTAATTCTGGAGGAGGAAGAATCTTATTTTCAATGCCGTATAATCCCGCTCCGATTAATCCCGCCAGCGAAAGATAAGGGTTACAAGTTGCATCAGGGCTTAATAGCTCTAAACAGGTACGACCATTGCGCTTGGACAGCACCCGAATCAATGGCCCGCGATTTTTCCTTGCCCATACAATATAGGCAGGTGCCTCATTTCCAGGCATAAGCCGTTTATAAGAGTTTACCAAAGGATTTAATAAAGCGGTTAGTCCTTTAATATGCTGCATGATGCCCCCAATGAAATAATACCCCTCTTTTGACAAACCCAACTCGTCACGGGCATCAGTAAAGATATCTTGTCCATTTTGGGACGTAGACAGATTAATATGCATACCAGACCCCGCTTCATCCTGTAGAGGTTTGGGCATAAACGTTGCATGCAATCCATGTTTTTGCGCGATGATTTTGACAACCATACGAAAAGTTTCGATATTGTCCGCCGTTTTTAATGGATCGTCATGGCGAAAATCAATTTCATGCTGACCACCCGCTACCTCATGGTGACTCCCCTCTACTAAAAACCCCATATTTTCAAGGGCCAGAGATACCTCACGACGGGCATTTTCACCTAAATCGATAGGAGCCAAATCAAAATATCCTGCTGTGTCATGGGTATGCGTCGTCGGCAATCCATTATCGTCTGTGTGAAAAAGAAAAAATTCGCACTCAGGGCCAATATTAAAGGCATATCCCTTTTCTGCGGCCTTATTTACAACCCGCTTTAAAATATAACGTGGATCGCCTTCAAACGGCTCTCCGTCCTTTGTAAGGACATCACAGATGAGACGAACCACTTTTCCTTGCTGTGGGCGCCAAGGAAAAATATTCAGTGTATCCAAATCGGGAACCAAAAGCATCTCCGATTCTTCCGTGCGTGAAAATCCATCAACTGCAAAACCGTCAAACAATACCCCATCAAGCGCAGACTCCAAATTGGAATCCGTGATGGCAATATTCTTCATAATTCCAGCAATATCTGTGAACTGAAAACGAATGAATTTAACATCGTTATCCTCTATAAACTGAAAAATATCCTCACGATCCAAAATGTTTCCTCCCTAACAGCAGATAGATCATACCAACTTTTCTTATTTGTATAATCATAGAATATTTTTACTTCAAGTGCAACTCCTTTCTTTAAAAAATGCAATTCTTGCAGTGCTCCCCTCTTTATGCTATCCTTAAAGATATATGATTATTTGTTAAAATGGATTCAGTGGAAAGGTGATATTATGGCTAAAATTGGTGTTCTCTCAGCTATGCCAGTGGAAATTGAAGGAATTTTACAGGACGCAGAGGATCAGTCCCCCTCAGCACCAAATTTTTATCAAATCTGGAAACGTAAATTAGGGGATAATACGGTTTATTTCTCATGTAGCGGAATTGGCAAAGTCAACGCAGCTGCCTGCGCACAACATCTAATTGATGTTTTTCATGTAGACTGCATTATCAACATGGGAATTGCGGGTGGTATTGCTAAAGATCTGCATACATTGGATGTTGTCATCGGCGGAGAAGTTTTTTATCATGACTACACACCGGATACTCTTCTGAAAAAATACTACCCGTTTCAAAACCGTTACACCTGTGATAAAAAATTGCAAGGAATCGCCAGTTCGGTCTGCAGAAGCACACCGGAAGTCGCCCACTTCCGCATTGGGAACATTGCATCAGGGGACTGTTTTGTTGAGGCAAAGGACACCAAAGATCACATCCGTGAGGATCTGGATGGGGTTTGCTGCGAAATGGAA
>DOXU01000039.1 GCA_003518885.1 Oscillospiraceae bacterium | reverse complement strand
ACTTTATACAGAGGGAAAATTACAGAACCCAGCCAGATATCGCGCCAAAGAAATTCCCTCTATTGGCGCCATTTTAAAAGAGGAGGGCGGGATAGGTGAGCAATTGCATTTTTAGACAAAAGAACCGCCATAGTTTTTAATAACTACAGCGGTACACAGCCAAAATGCAAACGCAAGCGAACTCTTGACTGCTTCCTTATTTTTTCCCAGAATTGTTGTTTTATGCGGACCTAAGAAAAGACTCGATTGCAAAATGATTGCATTTATATGCAGGGTATGGTATTCTATAGATTGGGTAAACGAAATAAAGAAAAACGATTAAAAATCCCGATTGTGATAACAAGAATAAATTTCGCACTGCGAAATTGCGGAAGGATTTGAAATATGAGCACATTGGAAATTGTTTGTGGCGTACTCGTGCTGATTGCTTCCATCATCCTCATTGTCATTGTGTTGGCACAGCATGGGAAAACATCTGCTTTGGGTGGAAGTATCACGGGCGGGTCGTCCGAGTCATTCTTAAGCAAAAAAGGAACAAGTACAAAGGATGAACGCTTTATTCGCGTTACTAGAGTGGTTGCGGTCGCTTTTGTTGTACTCGTTATTGTTGCTGAGGTGGTTATGGCTTTTGCCAATCATGCCCATTGAGTGAGTGCCCCGTTATACAAGCGGGGCATTTGCCTTTTTGTCGTGCGTTCGCCGCGTGACCAATATTGAAACCAGGATATTCAGAACGGAGAACAGAACATGAACATGATTAAAATACAAGGACGGATTTTGCAGTTTGTCCGTTCCGATGCATACAGACCGATGCAGGCTAATGAACTGCTACAAGCACTTTCTTTGCCGGCAGATGTCCAGCCGGCTTTTCTTCGTCTTCTTCAGCGAATGGAGAGAGATGGAGTCATCACGATTTCCAAAACGAAGAAGATCCATGCTAAACAGATTGTGACACAACCTGCTACCATTATGAATATGACAAAACGTGGCGGTTTTGCTCAGTTGGCAGATCAATCTTCTGATGTTTATATTGATAAATTCCGCTTAATGGGTGCTATGCTTACCGATGAAGTAGAAGTTCGTATTTTACGTCAGACAGATCGTTTGCCAGAAGGGGAAGTTGTCCGTATTGTAAAACGAAATTTCGTGCAGTTTACAGGTACATTCTATAAAGAAGGGAAAAAAGGTCTTGTATTGCCCGATTTCGGCTTTAAAGAACGTATCGAGGTTGATCCTAAGGATCTTGCCGATTTAGGTGAACACGAGAAAGTAATGGCAGAGATGGTGCGCTATCCTACACCATCTGATAATGGACAAGTTCATATCATCATGCATTACGGATCAGCGGACAATGGAGCGGCATGTTGTCAAGCTGTTTTGGATCGTCACCATGCAAGGGAGTCATTTCCAAATGAGGTTCTTGCGGAGGCGGAAAACTTACCTAAGGTCTGTGATCCGACCGGTCGCTTAGATTTACGCGATCAAATTATTTTCACGATTGATAGTGCACATTCTAAGGATTTGGATGATGCTATTTCGGTGGAAAAAATAGAGGATGGATACCGGCTTGGAGTGCATATTGCGGATGTTTCCCATTATGTGCGCCCAGATACGGCGTTAAACACGGAAGCTTATGAACGAGGTACCTCTATTTATTTTGGCAACCGTGTTATTCCTATGTTGCCAGAGGCGCTCTCAAATGGTATTTGTTCACTGAATCCAAAGGAAGACCGTTTGGCATTCAGTGTCTTTATGGATATCTCTTCTGATGGTACATTGAAAAATTATAATTTGCATAAAAGTATTATTCGTTCTTATGTAAAAGGCGTATACGACGAAATTAATATGATTTATGCAGAAACAGCAGATAAAGACATCCTAGAAAAATATCGGGATGCGTTGCCATCCATTGCTTTAATGCGTGAATTAGCAGAGGCGCTTTCTGTAGCCAAAAAACGCCGTGGTGCAATCGATTTTGACTCAGATGATTGTGAGATTCAGTTTGATGAGAATGGTGTTGCGGTGGATATTATTCGCCGGACACGCGGTATCTCTGAGCGCATGATCGAGGAATTCATGCTGCTGGCTAATGAGTCGGTGGCATCTTTTGCAAGCGAGAGAAAATTACCGTTTATTTATCGTGTCCATGAGGAGCCAGATTCGATTAAACTGGAAAACTTTGCGGCTTCTTTGGCTGCTGTCGGGATTAACAATAAAAAGATTCGTCCGGGCTTAGAACCAAAGGATATGGCCGCTGTTTTGAAATTGATTGAAGGAACAGCAAAAGAACGTGCTTTGAACCAAATGGCATTGCGCACAATGGCAAAGGCAAAATATTGGCCACAGTGTTTAGGGCATTTTGGACTTGCTCTCAAATATTATAGCCAGTTTACCTCACCAATTCGTAGATATCCTGATTTGGTTATTCACCGTATTCTTTCGGACTTGTTAGAGAATGATGCGGCGCTTGGCGATATGAAAACGCATTATGGCTCCTTTGTACAGGAGGCGTCTGAGCAATCCAGTGCACGTGAAGTAAATGCTATGCAGATTGAATGGGATTGTGATGATATCTATAAAGCGGAATATATGATGCAGCATGTGGGCGGTACGTTTCCTGGTACGATTACAGGTGTTAAATCCTATGGGTTTTATGTGGAACTTGAAAACACCGTCGAAGGCCTAGTTAGGGTAGAAACATTGAAAGGCTGGTTTGATTATGATGAGGCCAACATGCAGCTGTTTTGCCCGGCAAATGGTAAACGTTATTCTATTGGGGATGAGGTAACGGTTTTGGCTACCCGCGTAGAGGTCGCATTAGGCCAAGTTGATTTTGAATTGGCTAAATAAAGTCTGTTTTATTAAGAGATAAAAAAACCGTATCGGCAATGCCGATACGGTTTTTTGTTTGTCATTATTCTTCAACCACAACGGTTGTTCCGCGTGGAATGTTGTCATAAATCCATTTCGAGTTATCCATCGAGAGATGAATACATCCATTTGAAGAGGGTTCACCAAGCGCAGCAACTTGTTCAGGAACAAGTTGTTTATTCTTATCGAATGGAACACTATGAAATAAATAGCTTCCGTTAAAACGAACCCAGTTATAACCGCCTTCGGAGTATTTGGGGTTATAAAAAGATTCACCGCGGTTTGAAACCTTAAAAGTACCTGTTGGTGTGTCTTTACCAGCAGAACCGCTGGAACAGATAAACGCTTTAACGACCTTGTTGTTTGCATCGTAAACAATTACATTTTGTGTAGAGAGTTTTACATCAACATGTAGTGGCTTCGTGGCATTTTCCAAGCTAACCTGTACTGCTGGTAAATGTGAAGCGGCAATAGTAGCAGGTGTAGCAGAAGAACTGCTCTTACTAGAAGAAGATTTGGAACTTGTGCTAGAAGAAGTACTTGTTTTGTTTAGATGATTTCGTTCTGCAATGGCGTAAATACCTGCTATAATGCAGATGACGATGATTACGACAATGAGAATGTTAAGTGGGCGCAAACGACGTTTTTGTTCCCTATTTTGGCCTGGGGACTGTTTCAAATCTTAAACCTCCCGATTTTTAAAAGTCAGCCCATCATACTATAAGGGCATGCCTATCTATTATACAGCATTACGAGAAAGATGCCAATTCTTTTTGAAATCATTTTGTATTCTGATCTGCGGTCGTTGGGTTATTTGCGTCAGGAGTGGAGTTAGAGGAAGGAGAATTGGATTCCGATCTAGATTCTGAGGAGGGAGTGGATTGTTTAGTATTATTCGTTTGATCAGAAGATAAGGTGTCAGAAGAAGCAGAACGCCTGGTTGTAGAATTTGATGAAGCGGCGTAACCTTTTTCCGAAGATGTTGTATCCGAGGATCTTGTTGCTCTGTCATTTTCGGAAGAAGAAGTTTGGGTGTCATTTTTTGTGCTGTATGTATCCTGCGAAGAAGTAGAAAGGGCACCATTGCTATTATTGTTGCCCACTTGAGAGGAAATTGCAGAGCTAGCGTTGGAGGCCGAAGCCGAGGCTGCTGCGCTGGAAGACGCCGTCTTTGAAACACTTTGGCTTATAGCATTTCCACCAACCCCCGCTACTATTGCAGCTACGGCCACGGCTACGATCTTCCCTATAAGAGTATCGCCAACGACGGAGAAAATGTGTTTAAAGAAATTGACATGCTTCGGTGTCTGTTTTTTGTTATTTGGACCTTCGGAGTTTTGATGTTGTCCGTTCTGGTTCTGCAATTAAAACACCCTTTCTAGTATTACAGAAACAATAAAAATGATTGCACAGAATAAATGACAGAGATCTTGTATGTCTTATAAGAACATTCTGTTTGTCTTCTGTAAAAAACAAAGCTTCGTCTATGCAATTAACAATATGATAGTATGAAATTGTAAACATCATGTGAATGAATCATGTGAAAGTGGTTACAAGTAGCCATGTTAGCAAAGAATTTCTGTCATCTTTTAATGTGTGAATCCTTTTACGCTGCCGGTGCGATTTTGCGCTTGCGGTTTTTTCGTTGTTTTGGATAAGACGTGAATGGCTATACGTGTGTCCTCTAATAATCTTTCGGCGAGGTTTAGGGAAAGATCGCTGCGGCAAACAATACGGCACACGGTACAGTTTTCTGCATGAGAAGGTAATGGATAAACGGGTATCCGCCACCCCTTTCTTTCAAGTTGATCAGAGAGATCATACAGGCTCCAGGAGAGGGAGAAATCTTTTAGAGTAAAGCAAACAACCGGGATTGTCGTTCCCTTATTGAGAAAAGTGAATAGTTGCGTTTCCTCAAGCTCTTTGGAGATGAATTGAGCAACCTTTTGTGTATGCATATGCACCTTGTGATACCCTTCGTACCCCAGACGTAAAAAGTTATAATATTGCCCAATAATCTGACTGGCTGAGCGTGAGAAGTTAATGGCCATGGTGGGCATAGGACCGCCAAGATAATTGACCTCAAAAATCAGTTCTTTTGGAAGATAAATTTTTTCACGCCAGATTACCCAGCCGATTCCCGGATAAACGAGTCCGTATTTATGCCCAGAGGTGTTGATTGAGATCACATTTTTTAAACGAAAGTCCCAGGGAAGTTCAGGATGAATGAAAGGGACAAATAAACCGCCGGAAGCTGCATCCACATGGATGGGAATTTGAATAGGGGCGTTAGTATTATAGGATTCAACAGCAGCATCAAGCTGTCGTATATCATCGAATTTTCCGGTATACGTTTGTCCCAAAATGCCAACGATGCCAATGGTGTATTCATCAATCGAGTGAATGGCTTCCTCAATATTTAAATTCAAATGAACGGCGTCCATAGGAATAGTACGCAACTCAATATCCCAATATACACAAAATTTCTCCCAACACACTTGATAACCGGCGGAAATAATGAGATTTGGTTTTTTCTTTGTGATATCGATTCCCAAATTCTCCGCTTGTTTGCGCCACCGGAACTTCATGGCAAGACCGGCTAACATGCAGGCCTCTGAAGAGCCGACGGTGGAAGTACCGATGAAGTCATGCTCGGGAGCATGCCAGAGATTTGCAATCATGTTAACACATCGATTTTCTAACTCAATGGTGCTAGGATATTCAGATTTGTCAATTGCATTCTTTTCTAAAGTTTCAGCCATCAATTTGGTGGCCTCCTCTTCCATATAAGTGGAACAAAAGGTGGCCAAATTCTGACGTGCATTTCCCTCATCCAATAGCTCGTTTTTAATGAGTTGATAGGCAGATTTGGGGTCAAGTGTTTCCTGCCTAAGTTTGTATTTGGGAATGTCGATTTCATCGTATAAAGACAGTGTATTTGCTGGATGCAATTTCAATAGTCTTTGTTTGTTTTTGTCTTGATGCAGCATTTTACAACCTCCTAATGCATGAAACCGTTTGCTCTATTGGTATGGTATTCAGAGCATTTATTATGTGAAGATATTGTTCGATTTATCACAGATGAGTAAATTGATTTAGAAAAAAATGAAGTATTAACATCGATAATGACGATGATATAGAATTTCCCCCCGATAAAAGAATCGATATTTTTTAAATTTCGGGAGGAGTTGTTTTTTGATGAAATTTTGGTGCCAGTAGATTGATGAGAGATAATATTTTTTTTATTAATTGTTTGATATAGATGAATAAATAGCGGTTGGAAAATGCCAACGGCAGATAGAAGAAGACATCTCGGCTGAATAAAGTGCCAAGAGAGAAGTAGTGACCGATAATGATAAAGAACGCGAAGAATACGATCACCACAGCGGACAGTAATAGTGATTTCCTGCGGTTAAGTGGCTTGGAAATTTCAAATAAGAGAATAATACCTGTGATACCAATTAGCAACACAGCCATGGTAGAAGTTTCTATCAGATTTAATTTAAAGGCGACTCCAGCCAGCTGGACGACTAAAATGTCAATAACGACAATAAGGGCAGCCGGAAGGGCGTTGAGTAAAATATTGGAGATAAATTGACTGTTTGGCTTAGCGTAATTGGGTCGCAATGCCATGAAAAAGGAAGGAATACCGACAACTAGAAGGTTGACTGGTGTGAGTTGCAAAGGGGTGAAGGGGTAGGCAAAAGGTAAAAAGGTAAAAAGAATGGAAAGAAGGGTGGAATAAATCGTTTTGACCAAATAAAGTACAGCAACTTGTTCGATATTGTTGATAACGCGTCGGCCTTCTTTTAGCACTTCTATCATGGCAGAAAAGTTGGAATCAAGTAGCACGAAGTCTGCAACACTACGGGCAGCGTCGCCGCCGCTTTTCATGGCCACACCGCAGTCTGCTTCTTTAAGGGCCAAAACGTCATTGACACCATCACCAGTCA
>DOXU01000015.1 GCA_003518885.1 Oscillospiraceae bacterium | reverse complement strand
GTATTGGACGCAAAGAAATTCGCTTGGATTTGCCCCGGGAAAAACGCTTTGATTGGCTACCACGAATGGAAACGGCGAATTCTTGCCGCTGTAGATATTTTCGGGCGCGGCAATGTTAGTACTGGTACTGTTGGGGGGATTGAAACAGCTAAACCTGATGGCTTCTCTACGGAAGAAGAAACCTTAAAACATGTTTTAGAAGAGGCAGAAGACTTCGTCAGTCATGGCGTCAGCGTTGTGCACTGTGTATGGGTGCCTTTACCTGGATCGGCATTTGTAGATCAGCATAATCCCTCTCTTGAATATTATGTTCGTTTGGCTTCCGGCTTACAAAATTTACGCCGAAAATACCATTTAAATATTGATATGGACAATTACAGAAAATGCGGAAACCATCCCGATACCGATTTGGACCGCGTTCATTAAGGAGAATATACGATGGATTTTACTTGGAATGAAAAAGTGAGACTTTTACTAAATGATAATCATAGTTTGAAAATATTAATCGCCAATGACCGTACTGGATATCCACACATTGCAGTCGATCAAACAATCTCAGTTGATAAAGCCGGAAATATTCTTTATCAAGAATTCCTGGAAACATCTCAACGCAATGCTGCTCTGGTAAATAGCCTTTGGTTTAAGCATCCTGTTCTTATTCATGTAGAACAAGCGAGTGCCCTTTACGACATATACGGCATACCTACCCATTCTATCATTAGCGGTCCAATTTTCGAGGAATGCTATCGAGCAACCTTAAAACAAAATGAAAAAGCGGATCTTTCTACTGTGTGGATGATTAAACCGCAAAAAATTTTAAACCGCAGTTCTAAGCTATTAAGAGAAAAGGAAAAAAAGGAGCACCCCCTAGTCATGCATTTGGATCACCTACAAAAATCTGATCTCTTACATAACTGATAAAATATCCCGTGCAATTAATAGAATTATAAAACCCCCAAGTACCAATGACAATCCATTGATGCCTGAGGGTTTAATGATCTCGTATGTTTTATTGAAATAACCGTTTTTTTCTTAGCCTTCATATAAAAGCAGGAACTTGAGTAGCCACCACAATCAAAACAACTGAAAATAAAAGTGCCAACAAATCTTTCTTTTTAAAAGGATATTGTCTATAACCACTATTTCTTTTTCTCAAATTGAAGCCACGTAATTCTGCAGCAATCGCACCGCTATCGATTCTTTTTACTGAGGAAATTAAAAGTGGAACACAAAGTGGAAGCAAAAGCCGTATTTTCTTAAAAAAATTCCGTGTATCAAAATCAACGCCACGTGCAATTTGAGCTTCCATAATATTCGTCATTTCAGCGGAAAAAATCGGAATAAACCGAATAGCCGTTGTCAACACAAAAGTGTATTTATAAGGGATGCCCAACTTACTTACTAACACATTGGTTAAATCACTCATCTGTGTCACAGAAAGCATCAAAACCAACGGCATTGTTGCCGCAATAAAACGCAAGCAAAATAATAAAGAAAAAGACAATCCTGCATCCGTAATCAAAATATTAAAGGGCAGCTGCAACAAAATATTCCCATCACGAATAAAAAGAATTTGTACAATAAACAGAATAATCGCCAACTTCGAAAGCACTTCTAAAATACGTAAAGATCGATTCATTGTACCTGAAAGAGCACCCATACAAAGATTGATGCCAATAATTATCAAAATCAGAATATGATTGGCAGACAAGAAACAGGCCACACACAGCACCAAAGATATCATAATTTTCGTTAAAGGATTTAACCGATGTAACCAAGAGTCTCCGGGAACATAGTCTAAAAATCCACCCATTATTGGCCTCTCCCTTCTACAATATCTGCCATCTCATTCAATGTGAAAACTGCTTCAAATCCAGTACCAAGCTGATGGGCAAGCGTCGGAATTTGCGGTGGTAAAACAGACGCCTGGTCAAGTAATGCCCTATTAGTTAAAACAGCACGCGTCTCTCCATCACCAATCAACTTCCCTTCTCGTATGACCAAAACGCGCCTTGCGAAATCCGCAACCAGTTCCATATCATGCGAGACCATAAAAATTGTTGTCCCTTTTTCATTCAATTCACAGATGATTTTCATCATATGCATGCATTCCTGATAATCCAAACCTGTTGTAGGTTCATCAAGAATCAGAACTTGAGGCTTACAAGCCACCAATGAGGCTAAAGCAATCTGTTGACGTTCACCACGGCTCATGCTAAATGGATCTCTCTCCCCATCAAAGGCAAACTGATCCAGCGTTTCTGTACAGCGCCTGTCAACTTCTATAGGATCGTTAAGTACACACTCTAGGCCAAAACGGATTTCGTCATACACCGTATTTTGGCAAATCTGCCGATCCGGGTTTTGGAATAAAAAGCCGACAGTCCTTGCAAGCAAACTGGTTTTTGTATTTTGAGTATTCTGCCCATGAATAGTAACCATGCCGCTTGCCGGTTTTAAAAGGCCATTACATAATTTGCTTAGGGTTGTTTTTCCTGCTCCATTAGCACCAACAATAGAAACAAACTCTCCTTTTTGTATATGAAAAGAAACATCCTGAATTGTAGACGTTTTTCCATATCCGTAAGAAACATGTTCAAAATGAATCATGCCTTCATGACCTCCCGAATCATTGCTTCAGCAGATTTCAGATCAACCGGGGTTTTTCCGCGATAAAAACCATCCTGGCGAAGCTTTTCCGCCAAACTGACAATACGTGGAACATTAACCCCCATATCTTTCAACTTTGCACTTTGCTCAAGTACTTCTTCCACTTTTCCCTCACACGCAATTTTTGCATGCTCAAGCACAACTAGCCTTTTAACAAATTCACATAAAAGCATGACTTTTTGCTCAACAACGATAATCGTCATTCCATAACGCTCATTTAGCTCTTTAAGCACTTCAAATACTTGCCGGCTGCTCTGCGGATCAAGCTCACCAGTCGGTTCATCTAAAACAATAATCTGCGGTCTTAACGCCAAAACCGCCGCAATTGCGACTTTTTGCTTTTGCCCACCACTCAGTGTACTCAAAGCGCGATAGCGCAATGCTGAAATACCAACCGACTTTAATGCCCACACGAGCCTATTCTCAATTTCCTCGTGAGGAACATTAAAATTTTCCAACCCAAATAACAGCTCATCTTCCACCATGGAAGCCACCATATGCCCATCAATATCCTGAAAAACACTGCCAACAAATTCTGAAATTTTCTCCGGAAATGTCTCAACTGTATCCAATCCATTGATAGTAACGCGCCCATAAAAATCACCCGTATAGTGATGGGGAACCACTCCATTTAACACATAAGTCAACGTGCTTTTCCCCGCCCCACTATTTCCAATAATTCCGATAAAATCACCGTCATTGATCTGTAAATCAAGATGACTGAGCGCTGCATGCTTTCCCCCTGCATATTGAAAGCTCAAATCTTCAATTGTAATCATCATATCCCCCCAGACGCTCTGCCAGCTTAACGTTTCAATGCGTGTTTTAGCGGTACATAAAGCACCTGCACAATAACTGCATTAACAATAGCTGTAATCAAAATAATGACGGCAAAAACAGCTAACGGTGTCGCTTTTACATTGGCACCGGAATAATACAAAATATACATAATACTAATAAAGGCAGCACCACTTGCTAATGTACTAATAAAGGTGCAAAT
>DOXU01000112.1 GCA_003518885.1 Oscillospiraceae bacterium | reverse complement strand
CTGGTAGAGGGTCTCACGGCAATCATGAAGTGCAGAGATGGTAGTAGGGACATGTTCCGGGATCGGAATATGCCACTTGGTGCAAAAGATATTCAGCCATTCCGGATCTTCTAGCAATTCAACAAATCTCTCATGATTTCGATACCATCCGCTGTTCACAAAGTCCAGACACATAAATTCCATATAAACTCCTTAGAGTGTAGTGGCGCTTTTGAGGATGTATTGACAACGTCTCTGTTTTTATTGTATTATAATAAAAGCAAATGTAACTGTCAATTCAATATTTAACCGTTACAAGTAATAATCTATGAAAGGGATAAAAATGAAATTGCAAAATACTAAAAATACCGGCGGCATAAAAAAAACAGTCGCTGAAATGAGTGAAAAGGAAAAGATGATGGCTGGGGAACTGTTTGATTTTGATGCTCCGGAATTGGAAGAAGATTTCGCGGCGGCTCGCCAGTTGGAGCAAATCTATAACAATACAACCCACGAACAAAAAGACATACGTACCAACTTGTTAAAGCATTTATTCAGAAAAACTGGTGCGGATTTGAGAATAGAGCCACCATTTTATTGTTGTTTTGGTTGTAATATCGAGGTGGGCGAGAAATTTTACGCTAACATCGATTGTATTCTTTATGATGAAAACACAATCCGAATCGGAGATCATTGCTTGTTGGGGCCAAGAGTTACTCTTTGCACAGCAGAACATCCTGTGGATGCGAAAACCAGAATCGCCGGGCCGGAAAACAGTAAGCCAATTACTATTGGCGATAATGTTTGGATTGGTGGTCATGCCTTTGTAAATCCAGGTGTCACGATAGGCAACAATGTAGTAGTTGGGTCCGGGGCGGTAGTGACTAGAGATGTCCCAGACAATGTGTTGGTGGCTGGAGTGCCAGCTAAGATTATGAAAACACTTGATTAGCAGACGTTGAAAAGTGATGATGATAGGATCAGTTAATCTTTGTTCTGTGCAGTGATTTCCTCGGCATAACAGAATTTCGTAAATAAGGTGCACTTTATGTATTTTCACCATACCTACTACTGGTTTATGCGTGTAAAGGACAGGAAAATTTGTTGAATTTGCTAAGCTCATGTAAGGTGGCATGATACACAAAAAACCTTCGGCGTTTATTCTCCGAAGGTTTTTCACTCTTTATAAATGACAAAAATAGCACAAGGGCTGACATCTGTTTCAATCTAAGAATGTCTGGTGCGTAATTTACTGTTTGCCCTTATCCTGTTTTTATACATTTTCGATGTAGTAGAAAAGAGTGTTAACGGTACGAGAATTTGCATCAGAAAGCGGAGGCATTACGCTCAAAAACCTTATCCAATAAACACAAAATGTCAACCCATAACGAGTCGAGCATTTGTATTAAAAATTGTTATCTAATCCGGTATGAATATCCATAAGGATAAACTCGAATACTCATATGAAATAAGGTTTTACGGCACAAGTATACGATTGCTTTTCAAAAAACGAAAGCTCAAACGGGTGTTTTGAAGAATATAAAGACAGTTTTATCCTTTTAAAGTAGTTGTACTGATTTTAAGTCTTCGAGCGATATCTATTGGTTTCCTAAAGCCACCTCCATCATAGCTAACACTGCAGTATGTATAAGGTTATGCCACTGTTGCTTTAGAGTTGTATACTAGACAGTAGAAAGGTATCTATTAGGGAGCGAATAAGAAATGTTAAACAGGATATTACCTTGTTCCAATAAAGTAAATATTATAGCAGCAGGCCGTCGTCATACGATTGCCCTTAAACTCGATGGAACAGTGATAGCCGTTGGTGATAATAAAAGCGGCCAATGCAATGTAACTAGCTGGCATGATATTGTGTCGGTAGCTGTTGGCAATGTTCACATGGCGAGCAATACAGGTAATGCCCATACTGTAGGCCTTCGCTCTGATGGTACTGTGGTTGCTGTGGGATGGAATAATATGGGGCAATGCGGATATAAATGATTGGCATGATGTTGTAGCAGTTACGGCGGGTTGGCGCTATACTATCGGCCTAAAATCAAATGGTACGGTGGTTGCAGCTGGCCGCAAAAGGGAAGGGCAAAGTGATATAAGTAATTGGCATAATATTGTGTCGGTGGCTGCCGGAGATTGGCACACGATTGGTATTAAATCAGACGGTACGGTGGTAGCTGCTGGCAATAATATGGCACGCCAATGCAATATAGACAAATGGAAGGGTATTGTGAAAGTTGGGGCTGGCTACCTGCACACAGTCGGCCTAAAAGCCGATGGCACAGTAGTAGCGGCTGGCCGAAATAATGAGGGTCAATGTGACGTCAACGGCTGGCACAACATTGTTGCAATAGCGGTAGGTAGCTATCATACCATAGGTCTTAAGTCAGATGGCAATTTAGTTGCCACTGGATGGAATAAATTTAGGCAATGTGATATAGATGATTGGCATGATATTATGACTGTTGCAGCAGGATGTGCTCACACGGTTGGCCTTAAATCAGATGGTACTGCAGTTGCGATTGGTGATAATGAATACGGTCAATGCGATGTAAATGGTTGGCAAAGGATTCTTTTGCCTAACTATAGTAAGGTAAATGAATAAAGAATGATAAGTACAGTCGTTCTGCTCTGCTCTGACTTAACTCGAGGCGATGAGTTCGGAATAGAACAGCTTACCTGTCCGCACAAAGCGGAAAAGGGAAAACTGTTCGTTCGGCGAGAGTTCGAGATGCTTTAACGATGCAATAACAATGAACGGCGTTTTTGGCACCGTCGCTCTCTTTTTTATAGAGAGTTTGATAAAGCTCGCTCTTTTTTAAAACGCAGCGGTATGCAGGATATCGCTGCGTTTTGCTATTGGTGAGACTTTTATGATTGAATGGGGCCGCTATGGGGACGTAACGGCCGCTCATAGACAGCCAGCAACGCATATTTTTTACCAGACCAGGTTGGCCCAGTGCGGCGAACTGGAATTGCTCTTCGCCAAGGTTTATGAGGACAATGCAAGTGGGAAGCTATCAGACGAACGGTTTATGATGATGAGCGGGCTTGCCCTCAAAAAGAAAATCTCCGCGTTACAAGCAGAGATTGGTGCAGGGAAACGGCATAAGCACGGCTAACTTTCTATGGACGACCGGTCATCTTCAACAAGCTTGTTGAAAAAATTGTTGTCCATTAGACACAAGGAAAGGAGGTCGTTGAATACATCACCTAGAAGGCAGGGAAACGAAAAATAGAGCAGCCTAAGCTGCTCTATTTACCGGAATGTTCGTTGTCTCTATGAATATTCGACATGGTGCGAGTGTTCTTACGGCATTTATTCAAAAAAGCCAGTAATATCAAGGGTTTACAGGCAATTAAGAAGCAGTATTTACCCCTAAAAATCGAATAAGTTCATCATATTTTAAGGGCGTTCCGTAAATAAGGAACGTCCTTTTTTCGAAAATGAAAGCCGCACGGCCAACGTAATTGCTATCGCTAACCAATAAGGTGACGGCGTCGGCAACCGTAACACGGGAACAAAACCCAAAGTGCCGCTGGCGATTCATAGGAAAGTCCGGCCTTCGGTCTATGGCTGTTACACTGCCGTCAGAATAAATTATTCCCAAAATCCGCTTTTTGGCATAACATGATCAAGAATAAGAATACTCTATTTAAGGACACATTTAGGGTCCTATTAAAATGATGAGCGGGACATGTTCGATTTTATTGACTTTTGAGGCTCTGACGAGTACTATTATTATGACTTATTCTATATATTGGGGAGGTGATTTTGTGGCAACGGCTGAACATGTTAATAACCTTATTAAAGCACATATTGACCACGATGAAGAGAAATTCAAAACAGTGGTTCTTCAAATCGCTGCATATGAAGCAAAGCATGGTCACGAAACCTTCGCCCGAGAGTTAAAACAGTATGCCGAAAAAATCGGATCTACAAAGGGAAATATTTTACGATTAACCCAACAAAATCCCATGCTATTTATGACCGTTCCCTCTGATAGACTTTCTGATTTAATTGTATCAGAAGAAATCGCTGGCCGTATTGAACGTATTTTAAATGAGTTCAGAAACCGCAACAAGCTTCAAAAATACGGGTTAAGCAACCGAAGAAAAATCCTCATCGAGGGCAAGCCAGGTACTGGTAAGACCTTTACTGCATCTGTTATTGCTTCTGAGTTGGGGCTTTCTCTTTATACTGTACAGATGGATAAATTGGTCACCAAGTTTATGGGCGAAACCAGTTCCAAGTTGCGTCAAATTTTTGATTCCGTAGATTCGTCTATTGGCGTGTACTTTTTCGATGAATTTGACGCGATTGGTGCTGACCGGGGTCTGGACAACGAAGTTGGCGAAATGCGTAGAATCTTGAACTCTTTCCTTCAATTTATCGAGCAAGACACATCAGAAAGTATTATAATAGCAGCGACTAACAATCAAAAGTTGTTGGATCAGGCTCTATTCAGACGCTTTGATGATGTTCTTCACTATTCTATGCCGACCAAGGACGAAATTCGTCGCTTGTTTGAATTAAAGCTGACGACTTTTGACAATAGTTTTGAAACGTCAACGGACCTCGTTGAAAGGGCTAAAGTTTTAAGTCATGCTGAAATTATTCGCGTATGTGATGATGCAATTAAAAGTGCCATCTTGAGTAACTCTGAGATAAGCCAAAAGCAACTTATGCTCTTGGTCGATGAGCGTATTGCCGCATATTCGTCAAAGGAGGCATAAGTGTTGGAAATAGAAAAGAAAAATATTTTTTTGCGGAATACAATGGAC
>DOXU01000048.1 GCA_003518885.1 Oscillospiraceae bacterium | reverse complement strand
CTTCTGGTTTGGTTCACTTCGAATTTCGGCTGGGTTGATGGCTCGTTTGGAATGGTTGAGGAAGCCGACAGCATGCTTGCGGCGTTTGGTTCTGTAATCTGTGTAATCTATGCACCGCTTGGTTGGGGCAACTGGCAGGCGACCGTTGCAACATTGACCGGATTGATGGCAAAAGAAAACGTGGTCGGAACCATGGGCGTTTTGTTTGGAGGATTTGACGAGGTTGCAGAAAACGGCTGGCAGATTTGGAACAATATGCAGGCCACCTTTACTTCGCTTTCTGCCTATTCGTTCTTAGTCTTCAATCTTCTTTGTGCCCCATGCTTTGCAGCAATGGGAGCGATTAAGCGCGAAATGAACAGCGCAAAATGGACCTTTTTTGCAATCGGATATCAATGTATATTCGCCTATGCAGTTTCACTTTGCATCTATCAGCTCGGCATGCTTTTCTCGGGATCTGGAAATTTGGTTGGTTCCGTTGCGGCGTTTGCAATTGTGGCGTTTTTCCTTTATATGCTGATTCGCCCCTATCAGGAATCCAATACGCTGCGGCAGCCAAACACACGGGTACGCGCATAAAATCAAGAAAGACAGGAGGAATTTGATATGTTTGAGTGGTTTGTAAGTAATCTCGCAACCATTGTAATTTTAATGGTTTTGGTACTTGTCGTAGCAGCAATCGTTTTTAGAATGATCAAAGATCACAAAAGAGGAAGATCCTCCTGTGGCTGTGGCTGTGCCAACTGCCCGATGAGCGGAGAATGCCACCGTAAAACAATGGAAAAGTAAAAATTACGGAGCAAATCCTCCAATGAAAGCACGAAAAGCTTCAAAAATCATAAAAAATGTCAAAATACGATTTTATTTGTAAATCATAATTTCAAATTAAAACAGTAAATAGATATAAAATGCGAATTTATGATTTCAATTTTTACAAAAATCGTCAGGAGAAAATACGGTGGCTGAAGGACTGAGGGCTCGGTACTGTTTGCCCACACGTGCCGGTATCAAAACAGGAAATCTGTTTTCTTGGTTTGACTCATAAAGGTACAGCTGTTTATAGATCAATGGTCCAAGGGAAAAAGCCTGGAACGGTTGACGGTAGCTGACTGAAAATATCAAGTGAATCTGAACGAGAGTAGTTCGCTTTCAAAAGTAACTGCTCTCGATCATTTTAACAATGAAGGCATAGAATACGTATGTAAGAGGCTGAATAGAAGAGAAAATCAAAGAAAGTATGAAACTAAATAAAAAAATCAAGGAAATTGGCTTGACTTTCCGAAAATGCTGTGTTACTATCATACATGCAATTCCTCTGCGCAGGATTTTCTGCGCGCTTTTTTACTTAATTTAAAAAAGAGCAAAGAGCAGCCCCGCTGGGGCGGGGCGATTGTAAATATAATTCTGAACTGGAGGTTCTGTTATGTCCACTTATATGCCGAAGGCAGAGGCTGTCGAGCGCAAGTGGTATGTGATTGATGCAGCGGGAAAACCCCTTGGCCGTGTTGCTTCGCAGGCAGCTCTTTTGCTGCGCGGAAAGCACAAGACGACTTTTGCTCCCCATGTAGACTGCGGTGATCATGTAATCATCGTCAACTGCGCAAAAGCAGTGCTCACCGGAAATAAACTTGAGCAGAAACATTATTATCATCATACCGGCTATATCGGCCATCTGAGAGATGTCAAGTATGACACCATGATGCGGGAAGAGCCCTGCAAAGCCATGGAGTTGGCCGTTAAAGGAATGCTGCCGAAGAATACCATCGGTCGTACTTCCATCAACCGTCTTCGTCTGTTCGAAGGGGAACAGCACGGACATACCGCCCAGCAGCCAACTGCATGGGAATTTTAAGGGAGGAGGACTGAACTATGTACGAGAAAGCACCTTATTTTTATGGTACTGGTCGCCGCAAGAGCAGCGTTGCCCGTGTTCGTTTGTATAAGGGCACCGGAAAGGTCACGGTCAATGACCGCAGCATTGATGATTACTTTGGCCTTGATACACTGAAGGTCATTGTTCGCCAGCCTCTCGCGCTGACAGAACTCAATGATAAATTTGATATCGTCTGCCGTGTTGCCGGCGGCGGTGTTTCCGGACAGGCCGGGGCAATTCGCCACGGCGTTGCCCGCGCATTGCTCCAGTATGAGGATGGAAGCCTTCGTTCTACTTTGAAAAAGGCCGGTTTCCTGACTCGTGATCCGAGAATGAAGGAACGTAAGAAGTACGGCTTGAAAGCTGCTCGTCGCGCACCACAGTTCTCAAAACGCTGAAAAATGCAAATTCTGGACATGTATTTTCAAAAGAAATTACATGTCTTTTTTTATATATTCCGACGAAATACGGCCTATATTTTACTCGAAACTATACAAAATGAGCAAATTTGGCAAAAAAATCCGCCTTGACACATTTTCGGATATGTTTTATAATGGGCGAAACCCTTCTCCAAGAAAAATAGAAATAGATAGAATAGAAGGGTAGGCGTGTTTTTCCGTGTGCCGATAAATAGAAAATACGGAAAAAGGAGTAATGTAATTGTGAGGCCAGGCCAAAATAATCCCCTTTCCGGGATCCGATGGCCGCTGAGTCGAGCAACAAATATACAAGAACTTGCGTCCGGTACGGGACGCAAATTCCTGCAATTTGTGAAGAGCCGCACGTTTATTGTTTTACTGTATGTATTGATTGCCACAACATTTTTAACTGTGTTGGCGGTTAACATGAAATTTGTGCAGGTAACAGACGATAGTGGCTCACGTATGATTTGTACCTTCCAAAGTAATCCGGTACAGGTCCTCAAACAAAGCGGCATTTATCTTTCCAGCGATGATCGCTATTCTTTTAGCGGTTATAAAAACAACTATGGAACGATTCGTTTCCATTCAGCATTTCCCGTGAACGTCACTGTAGATGGCAAGACCAAACAAGTGATGGCTTCTGGTGGATCTGTTGCAGATGTACTAAAAAAAGGCGGCATTTCGCTAGGGGTGGATGATCTTGTCAACGTGCCAGCAAACAAAACGATTACAAAGGGAATGCAGATAAGTATCTCTCGTGTACGTTTTGAAAATTCGACAGTTCAATCATCCATCCCGCACGAAACAACGACAGTGCAAGATGATTCCCGTCCCGTCGGAACAACAACGGTTGTGGATAACGGTCAGGACGGCATACAGACAATGACGTATCGTGTCAAATATGTAGATGGTGTAAAAAAAGAGCAGGCGCAGGTTGCGGCATCAACTGTCCAGCCAGTTAATGCAAAAGTTCTTGTTGGATCGGCTTCTCCGTTGCGGCCCTCGGCAAAAACCGACACGCTCAAAGCTGCAGACAGTGCGGCGGATGGGGAGAAATCCAGCAGTGCAGCAGCTGATACAACAGCTAAATCAGCAAATGGTGTGCCCGGCTCTTACAAAAAAGTGATTACAGGGGTAGCAACCGCTTATACGCAAGATCCAGGCACACAGACGTCTACTGGTAAAGCTGTTACCAAGGGATTGGTTGCCGTAGATCCAAATAAAATCCCTTATGGTACAAAACTGTATATTGCCTCAGCAGATGGTTCTTATGTATATGGAACGGCCGTGGCGGCAGATACAGGTGGGTTCGTCCATAACGGAAGTGGTGTTCTTACTGATTTGTTCCTTCCTACGGAAGCGCAGTGCGAGGCTTTTGGAAGACGAACGGTTAATATGTATGTTTTAGCTTAAACACGCCTTTATATTGAGCCATCTTGTTTTAGACAGGATGGCTTTTTTCTTGCGGAATACAGGATGGAAAATTCTTGCACAGTTGAATTTGTCCTTTGTAATTGGTATAATAAAATAATAATGACGAACATGTAAACGGCAGAACTGATTGCTTGTCTCTTAGGCGGCGGGTGAACAATGGCTTTGCCGTCAGATGATGAAAATCGGGAGGCGTTCCTTAGTGAAGAAAACCTAGTATATTACAACACCTATGTAGTACACATCAGGTAATTTGCATATTGGACATGGCTATACTACTGTAGCAGGAGATGCAATGGCGAGGTTTCGCCGTATGCAGGGATATGATGTGCTTTTTCTGACCGGCACAGATGAGCATGGGCAAAAAATTGCGAAAAAGGCAGAGGAACTTCATGTTTCTCCAAAAGAATATGTAGATAACATCGTTGCCAAAATCAAATCTCTCTGGAGTCTGTTGGGCATTTCTTATGATCGATTTATTCGGACAACAGATCCTTCCCACGTAAAAGCGGTGCAGAAGATATTTCGTAAATTATACGACCAGGGAGATATTTATAAGGGAAAATATAAAGGATGGTACTGTGAACCATGCGAGTCTTTTTGGACAGAAAAACAGTTGGTGAATGGGAAATGTCCTGATTGTGGTCGAGAAGTTAAGTGGACAGAAGAAGAGGCTTATTTTTTCCGTCTTTCAAAATATGCCGATCGATTGGTCAAGCACTATGAGGAGCATCCGGAATTTATTTCTCCGAAATCTCGTCTTCATGAGATGCTCAATAACTTCATTCGCCCAGGTCTGGAAGACCTTTGTGTTTCTCGTTCCTCTTTTAAATGGGGAATCCCCGTCGATTTTGACCCGGACCATGTTGTGTACGTCTGGCTAGATGCTTTGACAAACTACATTACAGCATTAGGATACGGTACGGACAATGATGCTGATTATCAGAAATATTGGCCAGCAGATGTGCATTTAATGGCGAAAGAAATTGTGCGTTTTCACACGATTATTTGGCCGGCTCTTTTGATGGCATTGGACGAACCGTTGCCAAAACGTGTTTTCGGCCATGGCTGGTTATTGCTGGGCGGAGACAAGATGTCCAAATCAAAGGGGAATGTTGTTGACCCTGTGCAGCTTTGTGAGCGGTATGGTGTGGATGCAATTCGCTATTATTTGTTACGGGAAATTCCCTTTGGTGCGGATGGAGTTTTCTCGCCAGAGGCCTTGATTAATCGGATTAATGCCGATTTGGCTAATGATTTAGGTAACCTGGTCTCCCGTACAGTGGCAATGGTAACGCAGTATTTTAATGGCACATTGCCAGCGCGTCCGGATGTCCCAGCGGATGATTTTGAAAAGGATTTGCGTGCAGTAGCGGCTCAAACAGTGGTTGCCGTGGAAAAAGATATGGATGAATTCCAGTTTTCCGGTGCCTTGGCGGATATTTGGGTTTTGGTCTCACGCACGAATAAATACATTGATGAGACAACGCCATGGATTTTAGCTAAAGATGAAGACAAAAAGTCGACGCTTGCTGTTGTCTTGCGTAATCTCTGCGAATCCGTACGTATTATTTCAACTTTGGTTACCCCATTTATCCCGGTTGCAGCCAGAAAAATCCGGGAGAATATTGGATTGGATGCGGCTACACCTGTTTGGGAGGATGCGGCTCAGTTCGATGCTCTTCCAGCAGGATTAAAAGTGCATAAAAGTGCGCCATTGTTTCCACGTCTTGACTTGAAGAAGGAATTGGCTGCATTGGAGCAGGTAGAACCAGGCAAGACAGCAGAGATCCCTGGTGTTGCCAAAATCGGAATCGATGATTTTCAAAAGGTTGAACTGAAGATCGCCCAAATTGTAAAGGCTGAAAAGATTAAAAAAGCCAAAAAGCTATTGCGTTTGGAATTGGATGTTGGTGGTGCGCGTCGACAAGTGGTATCGGGCATTGCGCCTTGGTATACGCCAGAGGATCTTGTTGATCGCAAGATTATTTTGGTTTCCAATTTAAAACCGGCTAAACTTTGTGGGGTAGAGAGTCAAGGGATGATTTTGGCCGCAGATGATGGGGATGCCGCTCGTGTCTTATTTGTGGATAAAGACTTGCCATCCGGCGCAAAGATTCGGTGAGAAAAAATGGAGATTTTTGATTCTCATGCACACTATGATGATGAAGCCTTCGACGTGGATAGGGAAGAGCTGTTAAGACGCTTACCGTCTGCAGGTATTACAGGTATTTTGAATGCTGGAGTCACGGTGTCGTCCAGTAAAGAATGTATTCGATTGGCAGAAAAATTTGACTTTTGTCACGCTGCCGTTGGAATTCATCCAGAGGATGTCATGGAAGCACAACCGAACGATCTAGAAACTATTAAAGAGCTGGCGGCTTCTTGTTCTGTGGTGGCAATTGGAGAAATAGGTTTAGATTATCATTGGGACGTTCCACATGATATTCAAAAACAATTTTTTGCTAAGCAGTTGGAATTGGCTAATGCGTTGCATCTGCCCGTTATTGTACATGATCGTGACGCTCATGCCGATACGTTGGCTATGCTACAAAAGTACCATCCATGTGGTGTTGTGCATTCTTATTCTGGCAGTGTGGAGACGGCACGTGAATTACTAAAGCTTGGTTTGTATTTGGGGTTTACCGGAGCGGTTACGTTTAAAAATAATAAAAAAGCCCGTGGAATTTTGGAAATGGTGCCACATGATCGCGTGCTTTGTGAGACTGATTGTCCTTATATGGCACCAGAACCTGTGCGGGGCAGGCGATCTGATTCTTCTATGCTTCCTCATACACTGGCACGTATTGGTGAATTTATGGGGATTTCGGTGGAAGAAGCGGCCAGAATAACGGCCTGTAATGCCCGCACGCTATTTTCCATTAATAAAAGGGAGATGCCAAAATGACCATCACTTATGTCGTTGAATCGGGGCTATATGTTAATTTAACGAATCGATGCCCGAATCATTGTACATTTTGTATCCGCAGAGAAGGTGACGGTGCTTACGGATCGGACAGCCTTTGGCTAGAGCACGAGCCCAGTGCGGATGAGGTTGTTGACGCTATTTTTAAAAATGATCTTTCCCAATATAATGAACTTGTTTTTTGTGGTTACGGGGAACCATTGGAACGACTGGATACGGTTAAAGAAGTCATTGAGCGTGTGAAACAAAAGGCACCCAGTCTGCCCATACGGATCAATACCAATGGACTAGCTGATTTGTCTATGGGCCGGCCAACAGCAAAAGAGCTGCAAGGGCTGGTGGATGTTATCTCCATTAGCTTGAATGCACCCAATGCAACAGTTTATCAAGAATATTGTCGCTGTGAATATGGGGAGAAGGCATTTGATGCGATTCTTGCTTACGCTAAAGACTGTGTACAGTATTTACCGGCCGTGATTTTATCCGTTTTGGATATTTTGACACCGAAACAAATTGCAAAATGTAATACCATCGCACAATCAATTGGTGCCCGTTTTCGGGTACGACATTATATTACCGCTTCTGAAAGTTGAAAAATTCTGCTTTGGATTTGCGTAATTTATTTAATCATTTTGGATGTTCTTTGCAATAAAATAAGCTCGAGGCCATGTACAATTTTGATGGCCTCGAGCTTTTTTATTTTTTTCTGTTTTTTTAACAATGGAGTACAGAGTTTAGCCATGCAAAGATTTTCTGATTGAAATAGGTCAGTGCCCCCATATGACAATGTTCTTCTGCATTTTCCGCTTTGCCAAATTTCATCAGTGTCTTGGAAGATAAAAGCCTTTTAAATAATAATTCAGGCTGGCCTTTAAAGAATAAGTCATTTTCGGCTGCACATACCAAGACAGGGCATTGAATTTTCTCTACAACGTTTTCAAGGGTGTATGCTCGTGTCTTTTTGAAGAGCTCTTCTATGCTCTTAGCCCCGAAAGTGAAGAGTCCGTTTTCGATTGCCCAGCGTACATTCACACGTTCTTTCATTAAGTTCGTCAGGATTTTTTCTATGGCGACATAATCCAAATTTCCATCACGGTGCGCTTTAAAGGCATCTTCGAACCGGAATGAAAATAGCCCATCATCTGCGATACAAGCAGCGAGTCGATGATCAAATGCGGCGGCACGTGGAGCTAAAAGACCACCGAAGCTCATTCCCATTAGGACAAGCTTACCATGAAGAACGTCTTCTCTTGTCTCAAGATAGTCGATTACTTTGCCTACAACATTTTCCCAGTCTGGACGAAAAGGAATTTTTTTCTCTCGAATCATGCCACCCTGGCCAGGGCCCTCAAATGTTAAGCAGTTGTATCCCCGCGCCAAAGCATCGACAACTACTTGGAAATAAAGCTCTTCACCTGTTGAATCAAATCCGCCATGAATAATTAGAGTTGGCCTTGCTTTTTCGTCTACCCGATAAAAATAGGCAGGCATTCCGGTGTTTTCATAAGGGATAGAAACAATCTCAAAATTTTTATTGGAGAGAGACAGTGCTTTTCTAAAGGCATCGCGGCTCTTTGACCAGCTTCCCAGGATGCGTTCATCTTTTAGGTTTCCGTGTAGAAAAAATTCGGCAGTACGATAATAGTTGGATGCCTTAAAATAATTTTGACTGGCACTCAATCGCTCGCCATCCTTTTCGAAGTCGCGTGCGCGAAGGAATACTTTATCTGCCAGTCTGTGCCATTCCGTATACCAGCTTTCGAAATCGCCTTCTTTAATTTGATATCCTGTCGATAGGACTTCACTAATGTCGGAACCACCATATGGTGCATAGCCTAACGTGCGTAGTAGCTCAAATGAAAAAGTCGGATTTTTAAAAATGAAATTCATTGATTGGAG
>DOXU01000242.1 GCA_003518885.1 Oscillospiraceae bacterium | reverse complement strand
TTTGTGCACATCTGTGTCATCTGTTCTTCTGCCCGCATAGAAAGCAAAAAATTATATAGGGCTAATACCTTTTGTGAACCAGACTCTGCCGTTTCAAGTGCACAAGAAAGTTGTTTTAATGGCATTAATACACGTTCTCGTAGCCGATTTAGCCCTTTTAAATGCCTTTGAGAACGTTCACTTTTTTCCTTACCAATGCCATCTGGGTGTTCTGTCCACTCATTATTCCACGCTTCAATGCCTTGATAATTCCATGTGTAAAGATAATTTTCGAGTTCAGCGATTTCAACCGACGTAATACCAGCCAATCCGGTTTTCAGCATACGTAAAACAACCTCCTGGCGAAAATCGGTTGTTATTGCATCTAATGCATCTAGGAAAAATGCCATCAATGGATGAGAAGTCAAATCCCGTTGGGCATCCAAGAAAAGCGGAATACCATACTTTTTACAAATTGGATCTAAAATACCATTGTATAAAGACAAGCCACGAGAAATAACTACAATATCCTTGTAACGAGCATTTTCTTTTTGCACAAGGCGAGAAATTTCCTGTGCCACGAATTGTGACTCCTCGTATACGTTTTCAGCAGAAATAAGATGAATATTCTTGATTTCTTCTGTGCATACATGTTTGACACGAAAAATATTTTTCTCTAAAGCAGCAAGATCCGATGATGAAAAACGATACTGTTCTTTTAATAAAATTGGAGATGCAACCTGCTGCCCTAAATGATTCGCCATTTGGATGAGTTCTCTGGCCGTTTTTCTGACAGGTGAAAACAAACCCATCTCGTCTGCATTTTGCCTTACCCCATCCACACAAAGCGCGATGTAGACATCTTGTGATTGTTGCAATATGTGAGCGATCACTTCTTTTTGTGGTGAGGTAAATCCTTTAAAGGCATCTATGATAACAATTTTATTCTGAAAGAAAAGATGTTTCTCCAACTTCTCGGATAGCCTCGTCAAATCATCCAAAGAATCCATAAACAATGTAGAAGACATAGCATCATATGTTTGAAGCAACAAAGATAAATCCATTAATTTAAAATTTAGCGCCTCATCTTTAGCCCTCCTGCCCACATCTAACAGATCAGCAGCAGAAATGCCTCTATATTTAAATTCGGAAAGAGTATCCACCATTTTTTTCGAAAAAGCAATACTTTCTGCTTGAGAACGATATACTTTCAGCATGTCACGTACTTGCTTCACCGCACGATTCATTAATAATAATCTGCCGCAATCATCAATAGCTCTTCCCGAGCGACCTCCATACAATTCAAAAACACGAGTAGCCATACGAGAGAAACTCAGCACCTCTGCATGCAAGCACATAGATGGACCCAAACTTTCTAACAAAGTACGCTCTGTTTCAAATGTAAACTGTTCAGGTACGACAAATACGACATCTTTGCCAGATGAAGCAATTTTTATGGCTGTATCCAAGGCCAAATGTGTCTTTCCACTTCCTGCCCTGCCCAAAATTAAACGCAGCATATTAAACATCCTTTTTAGAATACTAGATAAATAGATAAAATATCAAAATGCGCATACCGCTTTCGCAGTATGCGCATTCAAATTCATACTAACTAATAGGCTAACAGTTAGTCTTCATCATAATTGTCGTCAGAATCGTAACTGGAACCTTCTTCGTCTTCAGCTTCTCTAATAGACAAGCTAATACGTTTACGATCCTCTTCAACCTCGATGATTTTAACACGGACTTCCTGTCCCATTTCCAGTTCATCCTGCGGCTTTGCTACATGATGATCCGCAATTTGGGAAATATGAATTAAACCATCCACACCCGGAATAATCTGCGCAAATGCACCAAAAGTCATAAAGTTAACAATTTTGGCGTCCACAATATCACCAACGTGATATTCTCTTGCAAAAACATCCCAAGGATTTTCACCTTTGTCTGCATAAGAAAGAGAGACTTTTTTTGTTTCTGGGTTCAAATCTTTAATGGTTACATTCACTGTATCCCCAACATTCACGACCTCGGAAGGATGGCGAATGCGTGACCAGGAAAGCTCAGACACATGGATCATACCGTCCACTCCACCCAGGTCCACAAATGCACCATAGGAAGTGAGAGATTTGACTTTGCCAGTGTACTGTTTGCCGATTTCGGCCTCTTCCCAGAATTTCTCGGCCAGCTTTTTACGTTCTTCTTTCAAGACCGCACGGATAGAACCAACGGCACGTTTACGACCGCTGTTGATTTCAATAATCTTCATGTTAACTGGTTTGTGCAACAATGTGCTCAAATCACCACTACGTGGAATGCCAGACTGTGAAGCAGGAATAAAGACTTTTACTCCATTAACAGTTGCCAATAAGCCGCCCTTGATCACCTCAATAACGGTACCTTCAACAACCTTATCTTCCTCAGAAGCATCGACGATTTCATCCCAGCTCTTAAGAGCATCAATGCGCCGTTTAGAAAGTGCAACTGTTCCATCTTGATCATTCACGCGCAACACTACGAGTTCTATTTCATCGCCAACATTCAAGATATCCTCTGGTTTTACAGTAGGATCATCTGTCAACTCTGAAAAAGGAACATATCCGGCATGTTTTGTGCCCAGATCTACCTGTACCTCATTCGAAGAAAAACCGACGACCACGCCTTTAACTCTCTCATCGACAGATAATGTCTTAAAAGATTTTTCAAGCGCTGCTGCAAAATCAATATCTTCAGGCTCTGTTATATCCTCATTCTCATTATCCAAGTTGTCCGTATTCTCAAGTCCTGCCATAGTGTTTAGAACCTCCTTTATTATGCGGGTTGGAGTTGAAGCTCCAGCCGTAACACCAATACAGCCGGCGTCTACTAAAACTTCAGTCGGAAGTTCCGAAGCACCTTCTACCAGAAAAGAGGGACACTGCGCAGCACACAATGTTTGCAATTTCGCAGTATTGGAACTACCCCGCCCACCGACGACGATCATAACGTCCGCCTGTGAAGCAAGTTTCTCAGCCTCTTGCCGCCTTATTGATGTTGTACTACATATTGTATCAAAAATAATCGGGTTTGTATATACCTTTTTCATAAAATCGCAACACTTCACCCATTCTTTGGCATTAAATGTTGTTTGGGCAACGGCAACGATACTTTTATCGCACAATTCTCGATGTTTCTCAACGATTTCTTTCAATTCCTTCAGATCTTCAAATACATATGCTTCACTGCAATGCCCTTTAATCCCGATCACTTCGGGATGTGAAGGATTTCCTGCAATCAACACCACAGAACCTGATTGAGAAGCGTCCGCAACTAGTTTATGGATTTTGCCCACATAAGGGCAAGTGGCATCCACTACTTCCAATCCAATTTTTTCAGCCTCTTCATATACAGACCGGGGCACGCCATGGCTCCTAATGACCATAACAGCATCTTTGGGTACTTCCGATGGAGAATTTACAACACGTGCTCCTCGATCTTCAAGCTCTTGAACGAAGCGTGGATTGTGAATCAACGGTCCTAATGTATACACAGACTTGCCTTCTTTTAAAAGACCTTCTACGAGCTCAACTGCACGCTTTACACCAAAACAAAATCCCGCCGATGGAGATAATACTATTTTCACTGCCTATTTTCCTCCATAAGATGCCAGACTTTCTCTCTGAGTCGTGCACAAGCTTCGTGCCGACTCTTTGGATCTGTTTTACTATAGCCAAGCTCCTCTGCCGTGACAGGCGAACCAAAGACCATGTAAATCCGCCTAAATGGCCAAATGCCTTTTTCCCTAATAATTGCGGCTGGTAGGAGTGGAACCCCCGTTTGATCGGCCATCCGTAGTGCACCAGAATGAAATCGCATTAACCCTGTTTTGGCTCGATTCCGATGCATTTCCGGAAACACACCCAATACCTTCCCACTTTTTAAAACACGAGAAGCCGCGTCGAGCGATTTTCCATCCCCTGCTCCTCTATTGACGGGAAACGCACCAAGAGCTGTAATCAAACCTCCCAGGATGGGAACTTTAAATAATTCCGCCTTTGCCATATAACAAATCTGTCTGGGAAAAGAAGCGCCCAAAATGATAGGATCGGCATTGGATCGGTGATTGGTACAAACAATCAAGGGTGCTTCCGGGATTTGGCTGGCACCGTCTGAATGTACTCTTAAAATGAAACGAAAAAACGGGGCCGCAAAACGAAGGCCAAAATCATAAAGCGTCATTTCAAACGCTCCTTCGCAATCTGATAAAGCCGCTCTAACGAGCGTTCCAGTTCATATCCTGTTGTATTGACAACAACAGCATCTTTCGCAGCGCACAATGGGGAAACCGCTCGCGTTGTATCGCGTTGATCTCTTTCTTTTACCTCTCGTAAAACTTCCGGATAGGTGATTTCTAGCCCTTTTTGAGTCAATTCAGCAAAGCGTCGTCCTGCCCGATCTTCAGCGCTTGCTGTTAAAAATATTTTTAATTCCGCATCTGGAAGCACTATGGTGCCAATATCCCGACCATCCATAACAATATTACTTGTTTTTGCGACATTTTTCTGTAAATCTAATAGAAAGGCCCGCACAGAAGGAATGGCTGACACACAAGATGCTGCCGTAGAAACTTCCGGCGTGCGGATCAAAGCTGATACATTTTCTCCATTCATCAAAATCCGCTGGCCAGACGTCGTTAATTCCATTTTTAAATCTAACGTTTGTAACAATTTCTCTACACGTGGTGCGTCATCTGGCTGTACGCCGTGGCGCAAAGCATACAGGCCAACTGCCCGATATAAAGCACCGGTATCTGCATAAACGAAACCCAAACGCTCTGCCAACTTACGTGAAAGTGTACTTTTTCCCGCTCCTGCAGGTCCATCAATTGCGATATTGAACATATAGGCCTCCTGAGACGGAAATCTTCTTATCCGCCTGACTCATATATTTTAAATTGCGTGGCTAGCTGCAAATCCAGTTGCAAAGGCAATTTGTAAATTATAGCCACCAGTATGGGCATCTACATCCAAAATCTCCCCCGCAAAATATAAACCGTGCACACGCTTAGACTCCATCGTTTTCGGGTCTACCTCTTTTACATTGACTCCTCCCGAAGTAATGATTGCTTCTTCAACCGGACGAAAACCATGCACGTGCAACGCAAGATCTTTTAATACTTCAATAAGAGCCTTGCGATCTTCTTTCGTCGCTTGTGCCCCTTGCTTTGTTCCATCGACACCCGCAGCAAACAAACAAATAGGAATTAACTTTCTGGGCAAAAGTGAACGCATAATATTAGAGAGTGCTTGTGTTGACCCTGCTGCAAATTCCCTTTGCAAGCGCGCATCTAATTTCTGGAAAGAAAGGGCCGGCTTCAAATCAATGGACAAAACGCTGCCTTTAGGATCTCTAAGATAAGAACTCGCTGAAAGCACAAGTGGACCGGAAACGCCAAAATGTGTAAATAGCATTTCCCCTAATTCACTAAAAACCTCACGTTTCTTCTTATGCACTGTTAATTTGACATTACGCAGTGACAACCCCATCACTTTGGATGGCCATTCTTCCGTAGTAACAATAGGAACCAATGATGCCTTAGGCGAAACAATTGTGTGTCCCGCTTGTCTAGCTAAATCATACCCATCCCCTGTAGAACCGGTCGTTGGATAAGAAGTTCCTCCCGTGGAAAGAATAACTGCATCCGCCGAAATTTCTCTGCCGTCTTCCAGAACAACACCCTTGACGGCTCCATCTTGAAACAGAAGTTTTTTTACGCGTCCTACACAGAATTGTGCAGGCGCCGAAAATTTCTTCAATGCATCCACAACATCAGCGGCCTTATCTGAAATCGGAAATACACGTCGCCCACGTTCGGTTTTCAGCGGAACACCTAATTTCTCCATGAGTGTCATCGTATCCACGGGTGCAAAGCGCGAAAGCGCACCATAAAGAAAGCGTGAATTCACCGGTACATGACGTAAAAATTCATCAGGCATACAATTGTTGGTTACATTGCAACGGCCTTTTCCCGTAATCATCAACTTGCGCCCAGGTTTTTCATTTCGTTCAACTAAAAAGACTTCATGCTGTTTTGCAGCAAAACCGGCCGCGAGCATTCCTGCTGCTCCCGCACCAACAATAATAACACGTTTTTTCATTCTTCTGTTCCTGGCTTTTCATAAACATCGTATTCTTCCCAAATACGTTCTAATTCGGCAAACGTGCGGTAAACTTGATCTTGCCTCTTCATGCCTACCGCGACAATCAATGCATTAATAAGGGATAATGGGGCCACTAAGGAATCCAAAAAGGAAACCATATCGCTACGTGCAAGAAGATTGTATTTTGAATAAGCATACAAAGGAGAGAGCTTACTGTCTGTAATGGAAATAACATCTGCACCACGCGAGGATGCATATTTCATTGCTTTAACTGTTCGCGTAGAATAGCGTGGAAAACTAATTCCAATAACCACATCATTTTCGTCAACACGCAGAATTTGCTCAAACAGTTCACTATCACTTGCCATATGTATCAAGATAGCATTATCTAAAATCAAGTTAAAATAGAATCCAATGAAGTTAGCAAGCGTTGCCGCACTACGTACACCGATAATATAAACTTTGTGTGCCTTCACAATAGCATTTACAGCAGCATCAAAATCCTTTCTAGAGATTTCGCTTAGTGTCTTATGAATTTTTTCTATATCTGCATTGCAAACTTTTTCTAGGATATTTCCTTGTCCAAGCATATTTGTAGAAACCTCAATACGTTGCACAGAGGTCAATTTACTACGAACCATTTCTTGCAAAGCATGCTGAAGCTGTGGGTATCCATCGTATCCCAATTCTGATGCAAAACGAACAACCGTTGATTCACTAACGCCTACAATGCTCCCTAGCTTAGAAGCCGTCATAAATGCCGCTTTATCATAATGCTCCATAATATAGCGCGCGATATACTTTTGGCCCTTTGAAAAAGTGGAAAATACCGTTTCTATCTGATTTAACACATCCAGACTCATATTCTCATCCCTCTCCCCTTATCTTATCTGCCGTAGCATAAAAAATCAAGCTTTTCACCCTTTCATTCTATATCCAATGGTTTTTCACCTACAAAAAAGGACAATAAAAAAGTGCCGACTTGCGACACTAATGCCCAATTCCGCTTTTCTTTTGTCCTTTTATCTCAAAAGTCGATTTTTTTATACACTGTGCCATCCAATTGTTTTATCGTAAATACGTCTTCCTCTAAAACTCCATAGGTGTGTGGCGTATTATTCTTCGGTAAAGCAATTGAGCCTGGATTCAATACATAAATATTCCCCTGTTTTTCAGCTTTGGGAATATGTGTATGCCCATAACAAAAAACATCACCTGGCGCGAGTGGAGGAAGATGTGTTTCGTTGAACAAGTGCCCATGAGTCAAAAAGAAACGTCTATCCGCAAAAAACAAAATAGAATAATCAGCCATTATCGGATAATCGAGCACCATGGAATCCACTTCACTATCACAATTTCCGCGCACGGCAATGATTTCGCTAGCATGCTCATTTAAAAGTTCTGTCACCTTTTTGGGCCCATATTCCTCTGTCAGAGGATTTCTTGCCCCATGATACAATTCATCTCCAAGAATGACCATTGAATTAGCCTGTTCACGCTCGTAAGCGTGCAAAGCTGATTCTAAATAATGTACTGAACCATGGATATCCGACATAAAGAAAATTTTCATTTTATTATAACCTCACAAAATCGTCAATCATGTAAAAGTAACACAAAATCGTCTTTCTGGTATGCCACATTGGTATTGGACGG
>DOXU01000059.1 GCA_003518885.1 Oscillospiraceae bacterium | reverse complement strand
AGATAACCGCGAGCAATGGCAATAGATTTGATCGCCTGATTTGTAGCTCCCGCACCGACGGACTGAATTTCCGCGGCGCTTTTATCGCGGACTACATTGGCAATAGCGCCCGCAACTGCATGCGGTGCCGACTTGGACGAAACTTTGATGATTTCCATAATGTCCCCACTTCCTATGTAGAATGTCTCCGTGATATCTCACTAAAAGAAAGAGAATAATCTTCCCAGATAGCACGAAGAGACGGGTGATTAATCGCTTTTCCCCTCATGGCTCTTTAAATATTCTAAGACGAATAAAGAAAAATATCAACCCTTTTTGGAAATATATTCTATTTAATTTGAACTCTTTTAACAAAATTTGCTTTTGTTGTTAAAGTATCTATGTCAAAAATGACCCCATTTAGCTGACTTGGCGTACGAGCATAATCAAACCGTACGGGCATTTTTGTCAAATAACGTTTTATCACTCGATGTGGATCCACTCCCAAAATGGATTGCATGGGCCCAGTCATTCCCGCATCCGTCAAGTACCCTGTTTTCTGCGGCAAAACCTCTTCATCCGCAGTTTGTATATGGGTGTGTGTCCCATAAAGCGCACTGATTCTTCCGTCCAGATACATGGCCAATGCACGCTTCTCGCTAGTTGCCTCTGCATGAAAATCAACAATCGTAATTACCTTTTCGTATTGCTCATGTACTTCTTTTAAAATGGCATCCGCGGAGTAAAAGGGATTGTCGTTGCTGTCCATAAACACTGTACCAATCAGATTAATGACACAAATATAGGCGCGACCTGTATCAACTACCGTCCAGCCTTTTCCTGGATCGCGTGCCGGATAATTAGCCGGCCGTAATAAAAAATCGTTTTCGTCCAACATGTCATGCAACTCTTTACGTCTGAATACATGATTACCTGTCGTAATAACATCAGCTCCACTTGTAAAGATATGACTGGCAGAATGCGGCGTAATGCCGTTTCCATCTGCGGAATTTTCCCCATTGACAATTGTAAAATCAACGTTATACATTCTTTTAAGTGCGGGAAGATGCTGACGAAGGAACACACACCCGGCCGAACCAACTACATCTCCAACAGCCAATACAACCACAAAAGACACTTCCTTTTTTGTTCTAAATGCAATATGAAAACATGAAAGAAGAAAAGGGATGCGGAAATCGCATCCCTTTTCTTCTTGAATTCGCCTTATTTTGCGTAATCAATTACGCGGCTCTCTCTAATAACATGTACCTTGATTTGACCAGGGTACTCCATTTCATCTTCGATTTTTGAAACAATTTGTCGTGCCACCAGAACAATCTGTTGGTCATCTAATACTTCCGGTTTCACCATAATGCGAATTTCACGTCCTGCCTGAATGGCATAGGACTTGTCCACACCTTCAAAAGAATTTGCAATACTCTCCAACTTTTCAAGTCGATGAATATAATTTTCAAGATTTTCACGTCGGGCACCAGGTCTAGCTGCAGAGATCGCATCCGCTGCCTGTACCAAGCAGGCAATCAGCGAATGGGCTTCTTTGTCACCATGATGTGCTTCAATTGCATGAATCACTTCTCCTGGTTCTTTATATTTTCTAGCAATATCTACGCCGATATCCACATGCGATCCTTCAATCTGTCGATCGACAGATTTCCCAATATCATGCAGCAAACCTGCTCTACGCGCCATGGCCGTATCTGCGTGCAATTCTGCTGCCATAAAGCCAGCCAACTGCGCCACTTCTAAAGAATGGTTCAGCACATTCTGCCCATAACTGGTACGATAGCGCAAACGGCCTAAAAGTTTTACCAGTTCGTGATGCATGCCATGAATACCCATTTCTATTGTGGCCTGCTCACCCTCCTGGCGAATAATGTTATCCACTTCTTTTTTGGCCTTTTCTACCATTTCTTCAATACGCGCCGGATGAATTCGACCATCGGAGATCAGACGTTCCAACGCGACACGTGCCACCTCACGGCGAACTGGATCAAAGCTTGAAAGCGTGATCGCTTCTGGCGTGTCATCAATAATCAAATCCACTCCCGTAAGCGTTTCCAGTGTCCGAATATTTCGTCCCTCACGGCCAATAATGCGGCCTTTCATTTCATCATTCGGCAGCGGAACAACACTGATGGTTGCTTCTGCTACATGGTCTGCAGCACAGCGCTGAATTGCCATAGAGATAATCTCCCGAGCCATTTGGTCGGAATTATCTTTCATCTGCTGTTCCATGGTCATCAGCTTGGCTGCTTTTTCATGAGTCAGCTCATTGTCAAGGTCTTTGAGCAAATATTCCTTTGCCTGATCTGCTGTATAACCAGAGATCTTTTCCAGCATTTCCAGCTGACTCTTTTTAACCTCTTCTGCATCTTGAAGCTTTTGATCGGCATCTTTGAGCTTTTGCTGCAGAGCTTCAGATTTTGCATCAAATGTTTCTGATTTTTTGTCCAGAAATTCTTCCTTTTGCTGGATTCTCCGTTCTTGCCGCTGTACTTCTTTGCGGCGGTCATTGATTTCCTTTTCCGCTTCTGAGCGCAGCTTATGCAGCTCATCTTTTCCTTCCAGCAAGGTTTCTTTCTTTTTGGATTCTGCATTTTTTAGCGCATCGCCTACGATACGTTTGGCTTCTTCTTCTGCAGAGCCTATCGCAGCTTCAGCTGCCTTTTTTCGATGTGCAGAACCGACAAAAAAACACACAACACCAGCCACCGCTGCACAAACTGCTGCGATGAGGATTGCTGTGAAAGTATTCAATTTTAGGGGCACCTCCTTTTAAAAAAATTTTTTAAGAAATTGATTTTGAAAATATTAAGAAATTGGGTGCGTCATTCCCAAAAATGCAGTCATGTGTTTTCCACGCTTGCATTCTTTATAATTGTATACCGCAAAGAGGGGGGTTGTCAAGAATGGATCCTTCTTTTCCAAAGGGTTCTGCAGCCAAAAGAATTTTAAATAAAAATTCTGATCGCTTGACAAGGAAAGAAAACGGTGATAACATGACTTTTATCCGGAGATTACCGGGTGATATTTAAATAAAAAGCGATGACGAGGAAGCCGCAGATTGGCTTTGGATCAGAGAGCAAAAGTCTTGGGCTGAAAGCTTTTGCACCGAATACAACTGCAAGGACTACCACCTCCGAGCTGCATGCCGAAGAGGGATGCCGGAAAAGCACCGTTAAAAGCTTTTTTAATGAGTCCCGTTTTAAGCGGGAGAATATGGGTGGAACCGTGAGACAAATCAAGTCTTGCCCCATTTTAGGTGGGGCAGGGCTTTTTTATTTTATCAGCTGCCTCTCTAAAAACATTATATAGAAAGAAAAGGAGCAGAAAAATGATTCAGGTATCTTTAAAAGGCGAACCAAGAGAATTTGAATCCGGAATCACAGTTGCAGAAGTTGCCAAAAGCATCGGAATGGGACTTTATAAGGCTGCCTGCGCTGGAAAGCTGAAC
>DOXU01000026.1 GCA_003518885.1 Oscillospiraceae bacterium | reverse complement strand
CCTGGTTCAGGGTGGAAGGGTGGGAGGGGGGAAAGAAGGAAAGGAAGATAAGGTGTCTCGTTTTATTGCCACGGACCCATTTGCATATCTCCGCCAAGCCTATACACCAGGAGCTCCGTGGAGGCCATAAGGTTGACATTTCAAGGTATGGAAGTTACAATTAAAAAAGAAAGAAGGAACTTTTTGTGCGTGTTCCGGCAGATGTTTTGCTGGTCTGTACATCTAAATTAAAGAAAACCCGGCGCGCTTTTGTCAGCTAAAGTTCGCGTCGGGTTTCGTGTTGCAATAAAGGAGGACAGGCTATGCCAGCGCGGTCTAGCACGAAGCGAAAAAAAACAGCAACCAAAAAACGTTCCATTACTTCTTCTAAAAATCAACGTGGCAGAAAAAATGGTGCTGCACAAAAACAAAGAAAAGAAGATCATCAGCGTGCGGCCATTTTTCTAATGGCTGCTGCAATTCTGTTAGCAGCATTAACTTTTGTGCAGGGAGCAGACGCCTGGCAGGCCGTACATAAACTACTTTTTGGGTTATTAGGTCCCATTACTTACTTACTTTTTCCTCTTTGCGTATATGCATCCATTGCGATCGCAATGGATAAACCGTTGGTATCTATCCGAAGACGGCTGATAGAAACTTTGTTGGTCTTATTATTTGTATGTGGTATTATTCATATCGCTGTTTTTGATTCGCCTCCAAGACTCGATGTGTTGTATGAATCGGGTATACAGAAATCGTCTGGCGGATTAATTGGAGGAATTTTAGGTGTTCCGTTTGAGCTATTACTTGGACGTGTTGGTGGAATTATCACATTAACCGTTTTTACAACGGTAGATATTTTTCTGTTGACGGGTTTAACCATTCTAAATATTATTACAGCGTTGGAGTCGGCCAAAAAGAGACGGCTGGAATATCATGAGGAAAGAGAATTGCAAATGGCGGAGATGCCCATCGATGGGCAGGCAAGTAAAAGGCGGAAAAAGCATGCAATGAATATTGATATTCCACTGGAGCCAAAAGTTGACTCCGCGGGGGAAAATGTTAATGCAAAAAAGATGGAGAAACAGCCACCATCAAATTCAGAAAAATCAGCATCTACGCTGGACGAATTAGTTGGAAAAATTGCAAAATTGCGTGGAAAAAATCATGATGCCCAGTCATCTGCGAAAATGGATATACCACCAATCGTAAATAAAGAAGATGAGGTTCCTTGGAAAGAAGAGCCGGATCAAGAGCTGCTTGGCGTGCAACAGCCCAGGGAAAGTTCACTGTCAAGTGTAATGCAAGATAATCAAGATAATTCTGAAAAGGTGGATTCTTCACCAAAACCCTCTTTGCAGACATCCGTGTCGGAATCTCATCCATATCAATATCCTCCTGTTGATTTACTGCAAGAGGGAAAACCTGTAAATACGGAGGGAATGGAGCAAGAATTAAAAGAGAATGCATCCACCTTGGTAGATACATTGCGCAGTTTTGGTGTGGAAACTCGTATTACGGATATTTCTCGTGGACCCACAGTAACGCGATATGAAATTCAGCCATCGGCCGGTGTGAAAATCAGTCGGATTACCTCTTTAGCTGATGATATTGCACTAAATCTTGCAGCGGCGGGTGTTCGTATTGAAGCACCGATCCCGAATAAAGCGGCCGTTGGCGTTGAAGTTCCGAACAAACAAGTTAGCATAGTACATATTCGTCAGATTCTGGAGTCTCAAGAGTTTATCGGTGCGCAGAGTAAGCTTAGTGTTGCATTGGGATATGATATTGCAGGGAATAGCACCGTGACGGATGTTTCTAAAATGCCACATTTACTTATTGCTGGTGCGACCGGATCAGGTAAATCCGTCTGTATTAATTCCATTATTGTCAGTCTGCTGTACAAGTCTACTCCGGAAGAGGTCCGATTTTTAATGATTGATCCTAAGGTAGTGGAGCTCGGCGTTTATAATGGAATTCCACATCTATTGGTCCCTGTAGTAACCGATCCGCGCAAAGCGGCCGGTGCACTTGGCTGGGCAGTGTCAGAAATGCAGAACCGATATAAGGCCTTCGCAGATAATAATGTTCGTGATCTTCGCGGGTATAATCAATTGGCTTCTAAAACGGAAGAATTGGAAACCATGCCACAGATGGTAATCATTATTGATTAGCTTTCTGATTTAATGATGGTTGCCTCTAAAGAAGTGGAAGACGCTCTTCTTCGATTAGCACAGATGGCACGCGCTGCTGGGATGCATTTGGTAATTGCTACACAGCGACCATCTGTTGATGTTATTACCGGGGTAATTAAAGCAAATATTCCTTCTCGAATTGCATTCGCGGTTTCATCGCAAGTTGATTCTCGAACGATTTTAGATGGCGGCGGAGCAGAAAAATTATTGGGGCGAGGGGATATGCTTTTTCTACCTATTGGTGCATCAAAGCCAGTACGTGTACAAGGGTGTTTTGTATCGGATGAAGAAGTGGAAACTGTTGTCGAGCATGTTAAACAAAACGCCACGCCAGATTATGATGAAAGCGTATTAGATGAAATTGACAAACAGGCTGCTAAAGAAAACAATACGGATAAAAATACAAATGGAGATGCTGATGTGATGCTTCCAAAGGCAATTGAATGCGTGGTAAATTCCGGGACAGCTTCCACCTCATTGCTTCAACGGAGGCTTAAACTAGGGTATGCTCGTGCCGCCCGTATTGTAGATGAAATGGAGGCACGCGGGATTGTTGGCCCATCGGAAGGGAGTAAGCCTAGAAAAGTTCTCATTTCTAGACAACAATGGATCGAAATGAGCGTAAATCAAACTGACGATTGAAAAGGAAGAAAATGTTTTTACCTGTTTCTAAAAAGGATATGCAAACGCGCGGTTGGTATTATTTCGATTTTATCTGTGTAACGGGGGATGCGTATGTTGATCATCCTAGTTTTGGAATGGCGATTATCTCTCGGGTTCTCGAATCGGAAGGATTCCGCGTAGGGATACTTGCGCAACCGGATTTTCATAATGCGGAGGGAATGACCGTGCTTGGTCGCCCTCGGTATGGTTTTTTTGTAGCAAGTGGGAACATCGATTCAATGGTGGCACACTACACTGTAGCTAAAAAAGCACGTCGACAAGATTTATATTCTCCTGGTGGAAAGATGCATTGTCGCCCGGATAGAGCGACATTGGTATATACACGTTTACTTAAGCAGGTATATCCAGATGTTCCCGTTATTTTAGGTGGATTAGAGGCTAGTTTACGTAGATTTGCACATTATGATTATTGGGCAAACAAAGTGCTTCCCTCTATTTTGCCTGATTCAGGTGCAGACTTGTTGGTCTTTGGTATGGGAGAGCGTCAAACACGTGAAATTTCGAGGCGTCTCGCAAAACATGAAGATATTCATGAAATGACGGATATTCGAGGGACTTGCTATTTTTCTAAAGGGGCACCGGATCCCGCACCATGTCGTTATACGCCTTCGTTTTCTGAGGTTGTAGAGAGCAAAAAAGCGTATGCACGGGCTTGCCGTATTCAATATGATGAACAAGATGCAATTGCAGGGAAGGCTATTGTCCAAAGGCATCCAAATGGATATCTTGTACAAAACCGCCCAGTGGTACCACTTTCGACAGAGGAAATGGATAAAATTTATGCGCTCCCTTATATGCGCACTTATCATCCGATGTATGAAAAGGAGGGTGGTGTGCCGGCCATTGAGGAAGTACGTTTTTCCATTACACAAAATCGTGGCTGTTTCGGTGCCTGTAATTTTTGCTCCATTGCATTTCATCAGGGCCGGAGTATTACCAGTAGGAGTGAAAAATCACTATTAGATGAAGCAAAAATGCTGACAAGGCAGCCAGATTTCAAAGGGTATATTCACGACGTCGGAGGACCAACGGCCGAATTTCGACATCATTCCTGCAAAAAACAAGAAAAGTACGGCTTGTGCCGTGGGAAAAAGTGCCTGGCGCCGGAACCATGTAAAGAGTTGCAGGTTTCTCATTCAGAATATTTACAGATTCTTCGCAAAATGCGAGAAATTCCAGGTGTAAAACGCGTATTCATCCGTTCAGGTATCCGTTTTGATTATTTGATGCAAGATAAAGAAGATGCGTTTTTTAGAGATTTAGTGAAATATCATGTCAGTGGGCAATTGAAAGTGGCACCGGAGCATTGTTCAGCAGCGGTACTTGATAAGATGGGAAAACCACATATTGAGGCGTATCTTGCATTTGCAAAGAAATTTTATGAGTTGACCGAAGGCGCAGGAAAAGAGCAGTATCTGGTGCCCTATCTTATGTCTTCGCATCCAGGTAGCACACTAAAGGATGCGGTGCAGTTGGCCGTTTTTTTAAAACGATGGAATATTCGGCCGGAGCAAGTACAGGATTTTTATCCTACACCAGGAACATTGTCTACCTGTATCTTTTATACGGGTTTGGATCCTTACACAGAAAAATCGGTTTTTGTTCCGCGTAAGCCAGAGGAAAAGGCCTTGCAAAGGGCACTTCTTCAATATTTTTTACCCCAAAATCGTCCACTTGTGGAAAAAGCATTAACACTAACTGCTAGAAGAGACCTGATAGGAACAAGGCCTGAATGTTTATTGCACCCTTTGCATTCTGTACGTAATAAAAGGCCCACGCAAAAAAACAAAGCAATACAACGCGAGGCGAAATCATCGATGAGACATAGAAAGCGAAGAGGCTAAAAGATGAAGTCCAGGGCCCAAAAAAGAAAAAAGAGATGGAAAGCTAGGTATACTATTATTACAGTAATAGTACTTTTGTTTATCTTATTTGCCAATTTCGTCGCAAGTGGAAATTTACCTTTTTTTCTACAATCTCCACTGAATAATCTCAATCGTGCTACTGGTGGCCTGTTTTCCACTTCTTCCGACGGAAATTTGACGGCGGATAAATTTTCTGTACATTTTATAGATATTGGACAGGGGGATAGTGAATTAATCTGGTGTGGGGGAGAAGGTATGATGATTGATGGTGGCCCTAATGCGTCGGATGGTAAAGCAGAACAATATGCGGCTGCCCATGGAATTACAAAGCTCAAATATATTGTACCAACACATCCCGATGAAGATCACGTGGGTGGATTGACTAATGTTGTGCAAAAGTTATCTGTACAGTATGCGATCATGACTGATGCAACGGCAAATACGCGTACGTTTGAAAACCTTGTAAAAACAATAAAGCAGCGCCAAATTCCCATCATCCGGGCAAAGGCCGGAGCACATTACACGCTTGGAAGTGCTTCTTTTACAATTCTTGGTCCAGTGAAGGAGTATGACGATACAAATGATATGTCTATCGTGTTAAAGCTACAGTATAAAGGTGTTTCGTTTTTGTTTACGGGAGATGCACCGATACGTGCCGAATCTGATATGATGCAATCTGGTGAGAATCTGAGTGCCACTGTTTTGAAGGTAGGACATCATGGGAGCAAGACGGCTACATCACAGGCATTTTTACAAGCAGTGAATCCAAAGTATGCTATTGTCAGCGTGGGAAAAGATAATCATTATGGCTTGCCGGACGGGATTGTATTGAACCGATTAAAGCAGATGAATATACAAACATATCGAACAGATGAAAAGGGAACGATTGTTATGCAGGAAAATCAGCCTGGAAAGCTAACAATTAAAAGTGAGAGATAAATTTGTTTTACATTATTGATCGATTTGAAAAAAATATGGTTGTTTTGGAGGGGGACAAAGGGATCATGTTCTCTGTGGAAAGAAAGACGTTACCCTCCGCAATAAAGCAGGGGGACGTTTTGCGGAAATGTGGTGGGCGGTATCAAATAGATGAATTGATGACTGAACAGCGGCGTAAATCCATTCAGAATATAATGAAAGATCTCAAATATCTTTAATTTTTAGAGTAAAATGGGTCAAAATCAAATTCCATGCATAAACTGAACAGTGTTGAAA
>DOXU01000218.1 GCA_003518885.1 Oscillospiraceae bacterium | reverse complement strand
CCTTTATACAAGAGATGTTTTGATTTCGCCTTAGCCCATCCTATTCAAAATAACTTATTCCTTCAATAAGGAAAATTTCGCACTTTTCACTTCTTCCATCGTAGGAATAGAGGAGGATGCTCCTTTTCTGGAAATGGCAAGAGCTGACGCAATGGATGCTTGCTGTAAAATGTTATGAATAGGCATCCCACTATAGATTCCTTGCATAAAGTATCCCGTAAAGGTATCACCAGCCCCTGTTGTATCCACAATTTCTACATCATAGACACCATGAGAGGCAATTGTGTGTGCATCCCGATATTGCACACCTTTTGAGCCAAGTGTTAAAACAATGGCACTCTCTGGATATTTTTTAAGCAACACTTCCGTCATTCGATTTGGATCCTTTTCCCCGCTCAATGCCTCTCCTTCAATTTCATTCACTAAGAACCAAGAAGCATATTGCAATGGACAATCGAGTAACTCCTCGCTTATAGGCGACGGATTTAATACAATTTTCATGCCTTTTTTGTGAGCCTGTTCCATAATATAAGATAAATTATTGACCTCATTCTGCAGAAGAAGGAGGTCACCTGCAGAATATTCTGCCAATACAGAATCAATAAATGCCTTGTCCATATCATGATTTGCACCAGGATAAAGTAAAATACAGTTTTGTCCCGTTTTATCTACTTGGATGATAGCATGCCCAGTCGGTTTATCGCTGACCACAATATGGTGCATATTCACCTTAGCTTCCCGCATGATTTTCTCAAAGGCAGTCTTTTCTCTTCCAATCTTTCCAGCATGGGCAATGGGGACCCCTGCTCTTGCTGTTGCAATCGTTTGATTAAATCCTTTTCCCCCACAAAACGGTGTCATTTTGTAGGACTGCACCGTCTCGCCTGCTCGTACAAAATGTTCCACATGATAAACATAGTCGATATTTAATGAGCCAAAATTCAATAATTTCACAATAAGACTCCTACTCTTTACACAAAAAAATTCGCTTTCTATTCAATACTACACATATTTCAAAAGCAAGTCAAAAAATTTCATTGCATGGGATGTTCCTAGTAAGAAGAGAAACGTTTCCTTCATTCATCAGATCAATCTGTTTTCTGATGCTCCTTCTAATTTATGTGATAGCCAAAATAGTGCGGCAAACAAAAAGCACCGATAATCAATTTAAAAATCAATTATCGGCGCTTTATAAAACTGGTCGAGGCGACAGGACTTGAACCTGCGGCATCTTGGTCCCAAACCAAGCACTCTACCAAACTGAGTTACGCCTCGAGGCACTTTTACTATTATATACAATAAGGCAACGGATTGTCAAGTCCACCGCCCTTATTTTTTTATAAAATCCACAACTTTCTGCCCCCCAAAAAATGCATATGGAGAATAATCGCTTTCCATGGCAACCCTACAAACATTGCGCCCTTTATGCAAACATGCTAAAATAGAAAACGTTTACCCTTATTTCTACGTAGAAAGGAGCGTCTTTATGACACCAAAAACAACAATCTTTCGCGGATTCAGCCCCAAAACTGCATCAGGCGTTTTTATTGCGCCCGGCGCGCAAATCATCGGCATGGTGGAGTTGGACAAAAATGTAAGCGTATGGCACAATGCCGTTTTGCGCGGTGACGCTGCTCATATTACCATTGGGGAAAATTCAAATATTCAGGACAACTCCGTTCTACACTGTGATAAAAAAATGGACTTAACCATCGGCAAAAATGTTACAGTTGGCCACAGTGCCACACTTCACAGTTGTGCCATCGGAGATGGATGCCTGATTGGAATGGGTGCCATTTTGCTTAATAAAGTAAAAATCGGAAAAAATTGTTTGATTGCTGCTGGTACTCTATTGACTCAAAATACAGTTATTCCAGCAAACAGTATGGTGATGGGCAGCCCTGGGAAGGTTACACGTACCCTTACAGAAGAGGAAATACGAACTATCCAAAGCAACGCTAAAAGCTATGTGGAACTCGCACAAGAATATTTACATCTCTAATATAAAAAACAATGCCCATTTCCTTAAAGGGTGTCACATGAATGTGACACCCTTTTTTGTCGTCCATTTTACAATAAAAGCAAAATTTCACCCACAAAGAATAAAAGAGAACACCCTCCATGACGCGTAGAGAATATTTGACAAACCCCGCTTATTTCCACGGAAATATTTTGTAACACCATTTCGGTTTTCGCCCATTCATCTACAAATTCGCGCAAAAATCCTACACGAGAGGGGAACTTCTATGGCCTAACATTTAACTTACAGAAAAAAACAGCTGAAATATACCTTTCGTTTAGATGAAAATGGACAATTTACGTGAAATTGGTGCCATTTTTGCAAAAATATCTTCTATTATACAAATAGGACAACCATTTTCATGGGTTCTCTTTCGCATTCCCTCCTTGATTGATCATAAGCGATAACTAGATTCCGTTCTGATATCGCTTCCCCAAAATATCCAAATCGCGCAACTGATCATCCATCAGGGCAACTTTGGGTAAATGCCCCCATATTTCGAACCCATTCTTCTTAAATAGATTTTGGCTCGCCATATTGTGGCCAAAAACAAACGCGAGCAATGTGTTGACCTCCAGCCTTTGCAGATGCTTTTCTACAAATGCAAGTGCTAATTGTCCCAAACGTTGCCCCCTATATTGCTCATCGATATAGAGGCTTATTTCCGCTGTATGACTGTAGGCAGGGCGCCCATAGAAATCTCCCAAGCTAATCCAACCGATTACAACTTCATCTTTCATTTTCATCACCCACAACGGCCGGCTTTCCTGTGTATGAGATGCAAACCATGTCCGACGTGATTCGACGGAAACTGGTTTCAAATCCGCTGTCGCCAACCGTGTTGGGACCGTTTGATTATAAATGGAAACAATTCTGGGTAAATCCTCACTTTGGGCAAAAGAAAACTGCAGCATAAAAATGCCCCTTCATTTTTAATTTTTTTGTATAAATTATATGATAAAATACAAATAGCAAAATAATAGATAAAACAATTAGCGACTTGAAATGCTATTTTTTCGACAAGATTTTTCTCTTTCTGTTATCATATACAAAAATATTACATATTGGCGATTACCCTACAGGGGATTCCTGTCATATTCGTAAAATTCATTGGATAAGTACAAATAGTAAATGGTTTTCTTTCCTTGCATAACACAAGCAAATTACATAGATTTTCAACAATAAAGACACCCTGATCTGCGCAATATTGATCTTTGACCGGATGCTCTTTTCCTCTTCGAACTCCCGCAAAATCTATACCAATAATGGAAACCTTTTTACTCAACAGTTCGTCTATCAATTCGTTTGACAATTGGGGATGCTCTGAAAAATAAATTTTTCCGCCATAACCACGTTCCTCAATAAATCCCGTGTAAAAAGCAACAAACATGCCTTTTTGCACCTTATTAATATCAATATCCTGAGAGCTGATGTCCCTTCCCTTTACTCCACTCACATCAAAAACAATACCAGCACGCTCAGTATACTCCAATGGAAATTCTTTGTTCATAACGTCAAAGTGCGTCCCCAAATGCCCGCTTAGCGCTTTTTTCTCATTTCCTTGTGCATCGTTCACCATTTTGGGTGTTATCCTCAAAGTAATATCTATTAACATTCTATTTCCTCCCTGATATTAAAGTTGCCTTAAAATGGGACCTGCTTCCCCATTTGTATCAGGCACATATCATCTCCTTCATTTTATATTAAAATTTCCAATTTTTCCAGCCAAGAATTTTGAAGCGACTCATTTTAATGATCCGCACTTTCTTGAAAGATCCCTAAATCGATGGTACCACTCCTGATTACCACGCATTGGCAAACTACCCTTTCTTCAAAATTCGGTCAAAACCATCTGGTTACAATTCAGACAAAGCTTCATTTTTTACATTATAATGTAAAAA
>DOXU01000007.1 GCA_003518885.1 Oscillospiraceae bacterium | reverse complement strand
CCGGTACTCTGTGTATTGGTCATCGGCAGGATCACCGCCGTAACTTGAGCGCCTTTTCCTTCTGGATAAACCGCGCGTAGCGTGTAAGTTCCGGTCTGTTTCACGGTAAAAACGGGAACCGGCTGCCCTTGTCCTGTCACGCTAACCGTCTGTCCGTCTGCTGCGGTCAAGGTATAGTTCAGGTTTTTGTAAGGACTGGCATCTCCCACGCTTTTTCCTGTGTTGGCAACGGTATAGACAATATCGTAAACCCCCTTCTTTTTCAGATGAAGGGTGCTTTGCCCGGGCAACTGTACGCGCTCACCCGTACGCATTGCGGTCAACGTGCTGTTGATCGCAAAAATGACCGAAATAATCAAACCCGCCACTAAAAGCGCAATCCCGAGTAAATAGAACCATTTAGAGGGCTTTACTTTCATGGTTTTTCCTCTTTTCTTCCTGTGTTCACCTTTATATTCCCTCCGCCATTTTTTCAAGAAGTCGACAAATTCCCCAAAAGGATAGAACCAGTACCGTGACCGCCAAAATTGCCGCCCCCCATAAGCTTGTGCTCGCAAAAAATAGGCTCATGGTCGGCAAAGGCATCCGCGCGCCGTGAAGATAGAAGCCAATACGCGTTATTTTCGCGCCAAAGGACGCAACCACAAAAATCACCGAGAGAAGCAGCCCCAACGCCCAAAGTGCAACGCCGAGTAAAGAGAGCCATTCGGCGCATTTTGTTTTCATGGTGTCCTCTTTTCTTCCTGGGTTTTGCTTTTATCTTCTGGCCGTTGTTTGTTCAAGGAGTTGGCAAGTGCCCCAGAAGAGTAAACCTAGAATGACCGCCATCAAAATAACGGGAACCCAAAGGGCTGTACCGGTAAAGAATTGATTCATAGTCACTAGGGGCTGCGTATGTGCACGGTTAAGATACTGCCCCAAATTAGCCATGTTCATTTCAAAATATACCAGGATAAAAATCTCGCCTGCACAAACGCCACAAAAGGCCAAGATACCGATCAAGCCACCCACTTTTCGCCAAAAGGAAAAATGAGCCGAGGTAATGCAAAAATAAAGCAAAACGATAAACGTGATCATAGCCAATAAGGTCCCAAGCAGAAGTGGAATGAGCACATTCGCATGCTCCCAAAATGCTGCCTGTATTTCCTGAAGAGAAGTCCCCACCGGTGCGTGTGCATTCACAAAGCTTGCTGCCAAAAGCAGAACAAAGACCACAATCAACCAAACAAAGGCCACCAAAACTTTGGCCAAAAGCACGGTGGAAGTGCGCGCTGGCACCGTAAAGAACAAGGACCCTTCTGGTGTTCTCAGGCTGTTGCGATACCCTTGCAGCATGAAAACGAAGGTGGCCATCAAGATCAGGCCCACGCAAATGCCAAACACAAAGACCAAGAAAGACGCCGACAGGCGGGACGGATGTTTTCCAAAGAATAGAGGTAAAACAATGGTCAAGGCAGCAAAAACTACACAAGTAATGCCATAGGGCTTATAAGTAAAGCGCATTTCCCATCCAAATAATTTTTTTAGCATCGAAACACCTCTTTAAATAAGTCATCAATGGATTCTTGATGTTCCTCTCGCAAGGTTTCCACGGCATCCTGCAAAACAACTTGCCCTTCTTTCAAAAAGACCACACTGTCAAAAATCCGTTCCACCTCTTGCACCATATGGGTGGACAGAATAATGGTGCTGTCCTCTTCATATTGGGACAAGATGGTGTCCATAATCACCTCACGGGCAGCAGGATCCACTCCGCTAATCGGTTCATCTAATAAGTAAAGCTCGGCCTTGCGGGACATGGTCAAGACCACTTGCACCTTTTCTACTGTTCCCTTAGAAAGCCCGCCAATTTTACTTTGGGCATCCAAGTGAAGTCTGGTTAAAAGTGTTTGCGCCTTCGCCTGGTCAAAATCGGCAAAAAACTCGGCATAAAAATGCACGGCGTCCTGCACGCGCATCCAGTTGGCAAGGGAAGGTTTATCGGGCAAATAGGAAACCTTGGCTTTGCTTGCCTGGCCAATCTCCTGCCCGGCCACCACGGCTTGGCCGTGCCAGCCCTTTAGCAGCACACTCAAAATTCTGAGCAAAGTGGTTTTGCCGGCCCCATTGGGTCCCAATAGCCCCACAATCTGCCCACGAGGAATGCGTAAAGAAAGCCCCTTCAATACCTCTTTGCCCGCAAAACGCATCCGCAGGTCTTGCAGTTGTAAAATACTGCCTGCCTCTTGGCTGTTTTTTTCTTTTTGTGAATACCCAGCTATTTCAGCTCACTCCTTCCAAATACTGTTGAACATTGTCTAAAATTTCGGTGTCTTTTACACCGGACTCCCGCATTTGCTCTACAAAATCTGCCACCATTTCCATCATGAACTGTCGCCTCAATTGGTCAATTCGTGCCGTATCTTGGGTTACATAACGGCCGTTTGTTCGTTTTGTGTAAAGAAGCCCTTCGCGCTCCATCTCAAGAAAAGCCCGCTGAATCGTCCCTGGGCTAACGCCCAAACTGCGGGAAAGATCCCGTACCGATTCAATTTTATCCCCGGGCTTGCGAATTTCAGAAACGATTTCTTTCTTAAATTCTTGCATAAGTTGGAGATAAATTGGCCCCGAAGATTTAAATTCCAGAGACACATTCACCGCCCTTCTTCCTGATCACTGTGTCAGTTTGTTGATACAATCATATAATTTTTATTTCTTTCTGTCAAGCGTTTTTCTTCTTTTTCTCCAAATCCATACAAAAAGAATCGCCCCCGATCGCTTTTTTGAATCGTATTTTTTCAAATAAACAGGCAAGGGCGCTTGCTCTTATTCCCCCTGACGGCAATTTTCGTTCCTGGATTCTTCTGCTCCATCAAAGTGCCTTCTTTTCCCTTTCCGCCATCCGGCGCATTCCTCTTGGTATTTCTTTGCAAATGGCCTGACCATCCCCTTTTCCGCTTTCTCTTGCGCCCTATTTCTTGTGCATATTTTCTCCTCGCACACTTTTGCCTTCAAATACCAACTGGGCAAATCTCTTTTTCCATTATCTACCGAATTTAGGTACAATCGCTCATCAACGCAATGACCTTGTGGGCCTTCTTTTCATTTTCTAAACGATACGCTGTTCATTTGGATAAAACAAAACCGCCACCCTCCAAAAAGGGCAGCGGCCTGTTGTTTTGTGTTTTTTCTGTTTTCTTTGTCGGGTCGAATGGGCTCGCGTGCACCACGTGCGCCTCACTTTTCACCCATTTTTCAACTTATGTAAAACTTGAATGCCCCGCTGAAGGTGGGCAGCAAAAATATCGGCATCCTCCATTTTGCCCACAATGGTGCCATAATGCGTGGGAATGGCGACTCGGGGCTTGATGGTGTTGATCAAAGCAGCCGCCTTGACCGCATTCATCGTAAAGGTCCCCCCAATCGGCACCAATGCCACATCGCATACAACTTGGCTGTTTTCTTTATTTTGGTCGGTGTCCCCTGCCACAAAATAGGTGGTGTGATTCATCTGCAAAACATAGCCAACCCATCCGCTTCGTCGTAGGTGCGCAGGCTTCCAGTTGTTATAAGCTGCCACCGTTTGAAAAGAAAGCCCCTCCACTTCGTACTGATTGCCGGGCAAAACCGAAACCATTTTGGCCATTTGGGGTAAATCTGAGCGAGTTGCCATCTTTTGAGGCAAAACGAAAACCGTTTCTTCTTTTCTCACCTTTTCAATATCTTGAAGGGAATAATGGTCGCGGTGGTCATGTGTAAGCAAAATCATATCGGCATCGTGTGGCGCATCTTCTACCATAAAGGGATCAAAGTAAATAATTTTTTCTCCGCAAATCCGGATACAGCTTTGTGCCAACACTTGAATTTCATCATACATAAACAAAAGAATCTCCTTTCATCGCCTTTTAAAAGGTGTTTGTTCTTTTTTATTTTAACGCAAATAAAAGAACAAAAATAGAAAAAAACACAAGAAAGAGAGGACATCTCCTCCTTCCTTGTTCTATTTTGCCCTGTGTTCGCCAAGATCTTCGGCATAAAAGCAGAAAAAGTCACCATCCTATCAGATGGTGACTTTTTCCCTTAAAAAATTTTCACAAAGCGGAGACTGCCACTTCATTAGCAGGGTGAAAATCCTCCCAAACATGGGCTGGATCATAATAAATCGTAACACGACCGGTACGATGCACATACAAAATCCCGTGTTTTAAAAACTGAAAATCAGCATTTTCCATCGGATCATCCGATCCTTCCAGAATCTCAGAAAGCCCTCTTTCCAGATCGTTAACTAATGACATATAGAACGGCTTTTTCGGATGGGCCGCATACATCGTGGTAACTCCCGGAGCACTTTCTTTAAAATGCTGTAACATGTGCAAAAAGCTTTCGACGGTTGTATCCACGGTCTTATCGAACCAGTGAATATTGGCGATCCCGTCTCCGGTGAAAGCATAATGATTCTTTTTGTCCACAAAGGAAACACTGCCCTCGCTGTGCCCTGGAGTTGCTACTGTATCCAGTTGAACGCCGCCCAGATCAAACAAGCATCCCTCTTCTACATCGCGATAATGTTGCAGACGCAGGGGAACACAATGCTTTAAAATCTCTTTTGGCAAATCTGGATCATCCACATGCAACTTAACCAGGGTCTCTCTACGGCGTTCGCCCATCGCCATTTCATCGCTTTGTTCAAAGAACGTCCGTTCTTTTTCGTTTAAATAGAGGACAAAGAATTGGCCATCTGCCCCCACATGATCAATATGCCCGTGGGTATGCAAGACAATAACAGGCAAGGAGGTCAACGATTGCACCACAGCCAACAGATTGCCGGTCCCTAGACCTGTGTCAATCAAGGCTGCTCTTTCGCTTCCCAATACCAAATAAATATTAATATGAAAGTGCCCACCAGCAATATCCTCATGAATATTGTATACTCTTTCATTAATTTTCTCTACATGATAAGGCTGATACATAAGACATTTCTCCCTTTTATCTATCAAATGGATTGCACCTTTTGTTTCTATAAAGGGTGTTTACCTGTAGTATATCAGATGCCTTCTAAAAATTCAATGGAAATTTTGTGGAATATGCTGATGGATTTTCTTTGAAGTTTGTAAATATTGCGCAAAGGGGAAGCATTCAGAGCATTTTTTACCAGATGCTGGACAACCTAAACTTATATTTGACTTGGAAAAATGCGTCATCCGGCAAGCAAGGAGGGGTTTTAGATGTTCACTTTTTTACAGCCCGAAACGTTCCAAGGACGTTCTGCTCAGGCACCTTATTTTGAAGAATGGTATTTCCACCTGCATAATGGCAAGCAAACTCTTGCCTTAACACCAGGTATTTGTTATGCCCCCAAACCATTTGCTTATTTACAAATTGCAGAGCCCGCCCAACATTTGGTGCATTTTTACCGCTATTCTATCAAAGATTTCCACGCAAGACCAGGCCGTTTTAATTTTTCATTGGGGCGCCATCTGTTCTCCAGCGAACAAATTTTATTAAACGGAAATGGTTGGCAAGGGGAAGTTGATTTCACCGAACGCGTCCCCTTTTCAGAAAAACGGTATCATACGGGCATGATGGGGCCCTTTGCTTTCTACCCCAAAATGAGCTGCAAACACGCCGTCATTACCATTCAAAGTCCACTTAGTGGCGCCTTTTTTCACCAAGAAGAGCCTTATGTTTTCAGTGGGGGCAATGGCTATGTGGAAAAAGATTGGGGCAAAACATTTCCTCGCCCTTATTTGTGGATCCAAGCGCATTTTCCGCTGGGCACCTTCACGCTCAGTCTTGCGCGCCTATCCGTTTTGGGCGGCATGCACACCGGCGCACTCGTTTTGCTTTATACACAAGGCAAACGATTTTTCTCTTCCAATTGCAGTGGTCTGCATTTAACTCATTTAACCCAAACCGAAGATCAAGTCTGGCATTTACAGTTTTCCTTGCCCACCTGCAACCTGGCCCTCTCTTTCTCTGTTTCGACGGAGAGCCTTTCCATTCGCGTGCCCAGCCTGCATGGCGTCAACCGGCAAGTAAAGGAGGATTTTCAGGCACCCCTTTCGCTGCGATTTTACAGCAAACATGGGCAAACTCTCTTTTCCACCCAAACCACGCAAGCCATTGTCGAAACGGACGGAGACCTTCACGCCTTGCTTCCTTTGACGATGGAATGAAGGGAGCTTTTTTGCCACATCGCTATTGCCCCGCCAAAAACAGGAGGAAGCCAGCGCCGTGTTAAGACACCCATTGCCACTTTTGGCAGCCTGCTTTTGTAGGAATTTGCCCTTTCCCTGGTTTCTTGGCTTTACTGTACATTGCTGGCCGACAGTTTTTCCCTGCTCCTCCCTGCGACCACGCGATCCTCTTTGGGAGCAAGGGAAAGGCAGACATCATTTTTCCAAGCAAAAAGGCACCTCCTATAGGGGGTGCCCTTTTGCACGGTATCTTCTTTAGAAAAGAGAATAGGCGTTCTAAAGCGCTAATAATAACATAATAAAGGTTCCACTTTGGCTCCCCAAAATTGGCACATCGGTAATTCCATGAATAGCGGTTGCCAGGAGCACCGCCAAAAATAAAGGAATCATGCGATCCCGGTGAAAATCTTGTATCCGGTGAAAAATAACCCGTACACTATAGACCCCAATTAAGGCACAACCGACCAATCCAAAGTTGTCCAACATATCAAGCAGAATGTTGTGTGCATGAACGCGAAAAGCCTCGCCAGCATGGACAGAATAGAGTTGATACCCTAAAAAACCGCCGCCAAAAAGAGGGCGTGCCGCGAAGATATGCCACGCCTCTGTCCAAATCATTTCGCGCAAGTGGACAGAGCGAGGAAAATTGGATTCTCTTGGTACCAATACGGGGAACAAAAGCAGGCAAATAACCGCGACGACGGCAATCCCGATGCCGATAAAGACAACCCGTTTGTTGCGTTTGCCTCCTTTTAGGATGAATAAAAGGAGAAGGCCTGCCCCCACAGCCGGCCATGCCGACCGACAGCCCGAAAGAAAGATCCCGACTAAATTAACTGGAATGGCCCGTCAAAAAAGACAGCGTGGTTTCATTTTTTCTGTTAAGGCAAAGAAACACAGGCAAATGAACAGGTAACAGCTATAGGCAGAATAGA
>DOXU01000011.1 GCA_003518885.1 Oscillospiraceae bacterium | reverse complement strand
GTGGATTCTAAAGTCCCATGATGCGCATCTCTCCAAACTCTAACCAAATTAGTCCATCTTATAAACCCCCAATAGTCGTTATCGTTTAGATTATGTATTTGCGTATCAAAAGAAGGATCGTTTATATTTTTCAATGCAATGCCTAAAATAAGGGGCTTATCTTTGCTTGAATCGAAGTTGTCACTGTTGATGAAGTCAATAGCTTCCTTTGAAAAATATTTTCTTAAAGCGTTAGATACGGAACCGCTGTCTCTGCTGTTAAACAAGTCGCCAAAAAAATGCAATTTAAACTCTAACGATTGCTTTACAACCATAGGGTGATATAATTCATAAATTTTCTGGTTGTCTAAAAGCGTTTTTTCCACACGCAAAATGCTATTAATTGAATCGTTTAATATGCCTCTGTTAATCAAATTGTGAGCTGCTTCTTCAAAATTCGGCTTAACTTCAGCGTACTTTTCTGTTTTTAAATTAATTTTGAGCCAATCGATAACATCATTCCTCTCCGTTGACTTTATGTAATCAAAAATGACAGAAGGATTTTCAAGAATTTTTTGTAGTTTTTCTTTTGGAATATTAGGCGTCGTTTCACCAACCCAGTACCCGGGCTTATTGTTCAAAAAACTCTTTGGATAATCAGTGCTTTGGGTTAGTAAAGCATAAAATTTTCTAATAAAACCGGAATCATCTAAATTGGTTGCCCCTCTACTAGTTGACTTAGAATAAAGATTTTGATCAGAACAAGCAGCCTTTACATCATCTGAATCAGGAAACCATCCACTTGTCAATTTGGAATAATATTTTGGATAGAATAGGTAGATATAGATGATTGTTAATTGCTGAACGGGTTGCACAGTATCAATTTTGTGCCAATCGAAGAACTCCATATTCACAAGCTTAATAAAATGATCTCTCTCTCGTAAAGTTCGCCCTTCTTCGACAAAAATGGAGACCAGCTCATCAAAAAGATCGAAAGGAGTATTTAAAACATTACTTGCAAAGCCACTCAGTTTATCCTCTTCCTCTAGAGATATGAATATTTTTTGTGCATCAAGTGGATCTGTTGAATCTGTTTTACCGAGTTTTCTTAAATTTTCTTCACTAAAGTCAAAGACATGGTAATTTTGAAGGCTATAGGGAAGATTTCGTTTAATATCAATTATTTTTTGAAGATAATTTCCATCATTTTTTGAGATGCGCTCATAATCACCAAGAAAAACAATCGTTACCCTTCCTGCTAGAATATTGAAAAGTTTATAAGCATCCTCTTGTCTAGGCGCGGAAACCCGATCAAAATCATCAAATACAAGAACTTTATTTGATGATGGAAGAAATCTTAGTAGCGTAATATAGATGTCATCACTCTTTGGTTTGAATAACCTCCAAATTGTAAAACTCAGTGCGATTAGTGTAATTAAAATTTGCAGCACGGGAGAAATGGGGACCATTCTTCCTATTCCTAGATTTATTTGCTTTGTGGAAAGTAGTGCAATAATCACGAAAAGATAACCAAACAAGTTGATAAGCCCAAATAGATGTGGGTGGAATTTTCGAGTTCCAATATTTATCACACTTCGATTATCTTTGATGTTCCATAAATCTATGTTGACAAATTTTCGTTTTGTTTGTTTTTTAACCTCTTTCAGGTACGCCGTTTTACCGCTGCCCCATTTTCCATTTAAAAAGAATGTTTTCTTTTCTTCTATTAATCTAGCAAAGTTTTTAGCAGATTCTGTTGTATCTATCCATTCAAAGGAAATATAGTTCTTGTTGTCAGACATGTAATATTCTCCTCACTCAACGTCTTTAGTCAGTACATATTTAAATTTAGATGGTGTCAGCTATGAGATATCGATATTGAATTTACTAGACCTATTTAATTTTTCGCCGTTTCTTTATTTAGAAAAAATTTCCACGATTTTGAATCGTATTATCGGTTCCAATCATATCATAAATATTTCCTTCTTCAATAAAAAAGGAGAATATGTACAAGATGACTCTGGTTTTCAATATACAATACGTTTGGCTGTGAGAACTTTGCTGTGAACAAGCTACCCGTGTGCCATCTTTAGATAAAGAAGAGGCGTTTGCATTCAATTCATGCAAACGCCTCTTCTTTTTTGTTCACTTAGATGGGTTTGTTCCGGTTCTTGTTTTTCCTAACGCCGACGCTAAAACAAAACAAGGGATCAAAATAGGGGAGGTGCGCTGTCCAGATTCAGCATTATGGCTGGGTTAAGATGAGCGCACAAAGTTTGCGGGTTTCTTTTATAAGATCAAAGTTTCCAGCGTCAATAATCCATTTCAAGATTGTCCCATTATACAGACAGCATAATGCGGTGTGAATTAAATCGGAGGAAATGGTAGGGGTTAATTGCCCTGCTGTTTGCGCGCGCTCAATTGCTTTCATAATGACTTCGGATAATCCGGTTGGTTCGGACAAAAGCGGCGTAATCTCGTCTTTCAAATAGATCCGATAGAGTTCTTTGGTTAGGGCAACACCCGCTTTTGCAATACGGACAACTCGAATCTCCATACAGCGTATAATCTGCTCCACATAATCCTCAGCGTCAAGGATTGACGCCAACTCATCACTTGAGAGCATATCGTCTGTGGAAAAATAGTCGCGTATCAAATCGTCTTTTGACTTAAAGTAATAATAAAAGGCAGTTTTGGTTACCCCATTCTTGTTACAAATATCGTCTATGGTGACATTTTCAAAGCCCTGTTGCTGAAATAACGCAATAGCCGTGTCAAGTAGGGCTTCTTTTGTTGACCTCTTTTTACTCACGTCGAAGTACCTCCACGCAGTTTGTTCCTATTATAATGGACTTTACTATAAAAATCAATATTCATTACTTGAGTAATAAAATTATTGTATTATATATTGACTATTCATTATTTTAGTCTTATAATAATGAAAACCGATTACAAATGGAGGAAATTGATATGACACAGAAGAAAGAAAACCCAATCCTGGTGATTGGGGGAACAGGCACACAAGGAGGCAACGTTGCGCGTGAGTTATTGGCGCAGGGGCACCGTGTGCGTGTACTTAGCAGGAATCCACAGTCCGCCGCCGCCAAGAAGATAGAAGAAAAGGGTGCCGAAATTGTTCAAGGGGACATGAGCGATGTGGCTTCGCTTGAACCCGCCCTGAAACTGTCCCTTATACAC
>DOXU01000072.1 GCA_003518885.1 Oscillospiraceae bacterium | reverse complement strand
CGATCTACTCCCTTAGCAGGGGAGCATGAATTAAATAAGCAGTGCTTGCCTAGTAATACTGCTATATAAAACGATTCCCCAGCTATCCTTTCAAGGACGGGTGGAGAATCGCTTTATTTTAGATTTCTTTTTAATATCAGTTATATGTTTATGGTACATATTCTTCGGTGCCGATGTCTGTCAAAATCGCCTTGAGCTCTGGATAGGGCATAGTGTATCTCTGGGAGAGGTAGCGTAGCGATGCGCCAAGTTCTCCGTGAGGGCCGCCATACTTCAAAATGTGATAATCAAAGGTAATAAAAAATTTGGATGGAGTCAGAGGCCCGGTCAAAGACAATATGATCAATAAAAGTACGCAAAATCCGATTTCCTTCACCAGGCGGTAAAGATTCGCATTGTTGAAGATTCTTAAGCGCTTTCTTACAAAACGCTTTCTGCTGTGCTTCGGGAATTTCAATCGTTGGAGTGACAGAAAGTTTGGCTTTTAATTTTTTGATTTCAGCCATGATTTTCTGCTTGTTTTCTTTATATTCCTCTAGGGTATCAACGCCGGCCGTATAGGAATCTTTAGCACGATCAAGTTTGTGTTGTTCTCGTTCGATTTTGTTTTGAATCTTAGAATTATCAAATCCATCAGGCTTCGTATTTTTACGCTGAAGAGAAAAGGTTCCGTAAGTTAGCTCATATTTGATTTCAGAAAAGACGATTCTGCGTAGTTTATCGTTGCTGATATAGTGCGATTCCGTACAGCGGCTGTGCGTGTAATTGGTGCACTGCAGTCCGCCCTTTTTTGCACCGCCGACCGGAGACATAGTAGCACCGCATGCGCTGCACTTAATCAGTCCGCAAAATAAATTACCGGCGGGTTTACTACTGTGGGCATAATGGCCGTATAGTTTGCTGATCGTTTCCACTCGCTTTTGGGCGGCTTTCCATTGACTTCCCGATATAATTGGGTCGTGGTCACCGTCTGTAATTTTTGATTTTGTTTTATAGTAATCAACGTTCTTTCCGGTGGGATTCCAACGGATTTTTCCGATGTAAATCGGATTTTGTATTATATAGCGAATGGTGCGGCTTTCCCATAAATTGCCCCGGCGTGTTTTAATGCCTTGCGCATTGAGATTAAGGGCAATCTGCTTGTATCCGTCGCCAGCTAAAAAGCGCTCAAAAATGTATTGAACAACTGGAGCGGCTTGCGGGTCGATCATAAGTTTCCCCGTGCCTTTTGGCATTAGATATCCGAAAGGTGCAGCCGATACGGGTTTACCACGCTGGAAACGTTCGGTCATTCCGCGCATCACTTCTCCGGAAAGCCGAGTAGAATAATAGCCGTCCATCCATTCGATAATGCGCTCAATTAATCCGCCGAAGTCGGTATCTGAAATTGGCTCCGAAACACTGACGACGGAAATGCTGCGTTCTTTTTTTAGAAGGGATTTATAGACGATTGACTCTTCTTGATTTCGCGCAAATCTTGAAAATTTCCAGACAAGGATCATGGAAATATTCGAATCTTTCTTTCGTGCGGTTGCAATCATGCGCTGAAATTCGGGACGCTTAGCAGCCGAGCGGCCGGAGATCCCTTCTTTTTCACGAAAAATGTACTCTGCCGGAATGATGATATTGTTATGTTTTGCATAGTCCAGTATTTTTTCCAGTTGGGAGTCTGGGGAGAATTCCAGCTGGTCATCAGTTGATACGCGGATATAAGCTGCGGCAATTTTCATAGGATCACCTTCTAATCATTCTCCGGCATTTTTATATTGGAACAAGAACTTCTATTGCTTATTTGTATGTGATTAAAGCTAAAAAGTTTCTCCCTTTAAAAAATACGATTTCATTCTAGAATCAATGCAGATGGCTACCAGGCCGCAATGTGATAGGAACGCCGCCGTTTTGGAAACATTGAAGGAAAAAAACATATTATCATAATAGCGGAGGACGGATAGATTACCATGATCCCTAGTCCAGCCTTTTGCGGTTAGATTATGTATGAAGATAAACAAAATCATTAAGGGGCGTTTTTAATGAGCGTATTTTTTCAGCCGGCCGTGTTTTATCCTGCCGGATCTTCCCCTTATGGGATTACGGCCGCTGATTTTAACGGCGACGGGCGTCTTGATTTAGCGATAACAGATATTATTAGCGGAGAGGTTGCTGTATTGCTCGGAAATAGCGACGGCACTTTTCAGGCAGCTTCATTTTTTGGTGCGGGCAGCAGTTCAACCTCGGTTACGGCTGCTGACTTTAACAACGATGGCAAAATGGACTTGGCCGTCGCCGATGCCAATGGCGGGGATATTGCAATCCTGATTGGCAACGGCAATGGAACCTTTCTGCCGGCTACGACAGTAGCAGCGGGGTCAAATCCTTTGACAATCGTTTCTGCTGATTTTAACGGTGACCATAAAATGGATTTAGCGGTAACAGATTTGGGCTTTAACAACGTTAACGTGCTGTTTGGTAATGGTGATGGTACCTTTCAAGCGGCTGTGCCTTATCCCGTTGGCAGTGCTCCTTATGGGCTTGCGGCCGCTGATCTTACCGGTGACGGAAGTGTTGATTTAGTTGCAGCAATTAATGGGGGCAATACGATTGAAGTTTTGCTTAATAACGGTGATGGTACTTTTCAAGCGGCAGTGCCTTACTCTGTAGGGACTGGTCCTATGGAGATAGCAGTAGCCGACTTTAACGGTGATGGTAAGCGCGATTTGGCAGTATCAAATTTTGACTCTAAGGATGTAGCAATTTTATTTGGAAATGGCGACGGTACTTTTCAAGCAGCGTCCTTTATTTTAATCGGTTCATCTCTTGAGGGAATCATTGCAGCTGATTTTGACAACAATGGAACATTTGATTTGGCAGTTGCAGATGACGGTTCCAACAATATTGGAATATTAAGCGGAAATGGCGACGGTACTTTTGGACCCGTACAGTTTTATGCCGTTGGTTCTTACGCTGCGGGATTAGTGGCCGGTGATTTTAATAACGATGGTAAAGCAGATCTTGCAGTTACCAATACCTATTCCGACAATGTTGCAGTCCTGCTCAATGAAACAAATTCACCATCACGCGGTGCGCCTTTCTTGGATAGATAAGACGATGGAGAAGAAGGGCTTTGCAAATAATTGCACAATTCATAAATAGGCGATGGGCAGCGTAATATTTGGTTGAACCTCCCGGCTGGTATATACGGAAATACCAACCAGGAGGTTCAATTATACAATATGATCGCAAATAAAAGAGACAGAGGAGGATTCTATGAACACAATTCCCGGTTGGACTATCTTGGCGTATTTAGATGGCAACGGCGAACTGGAGCCGGAAATAGCAGCTGAGTATTGTGAATTGAAGGCAGCAGCAATAAACGAAAAACCGAAAGTTCTTCTTCAAATTGGGCGGCTAAAACAAAGTACCGTGCAGCTCATAAGACCTGATGCCAAACCGGATCAGGAGATATGGGACGGAGTTAGGCGTTACCAGTTCAATACGGGGGAAGAAATTCCTCCGGAGAATTTAGGCGATAGCAATCTGGCAGATCCAAATTGCTTGTATGATTTTCTCCTCTGGGGGCTTAAGAATACCGATACAAAGCACGTAATGCTGATTCTGGGCGGGCACGCCTGTGAATATATAGGCCTAATGAATGATTACAGTGGAGCATATCCCGCGATTATGGGCATTCCGGAGCTTGTAGCAGCTATCGAAATGGCAGCAGACGCCGGGGGGCACGTCATCGACCTGCTGCTGATGGATGCATGCTACTGCAATAATATCGAGACTCTCTATGAATTTGGATATCGAGAGAATTCGGCTGTTAAATTGCTGATTACGTACAGACAAAATGCCAATGCAGCAGGAATATCCTTTCGGGAGCTTTTAAATGCGGTGGGAGAAGGCAATATAGCAAACCGCCCCAAAGAGCTTGCAAATAAAATCTGTTCCCAACTTTCAGCCGATCTTGTTGCCAGAGTCGTTCAGTCAAAAAGTCTAAAACAACTCAAGAAGCTGTTTGACAGTCTTGCACGAAGAGCACTCTCTTCGGATGTGTGCAGGGAGAAAAATCTGTCGGGCCTTTTTTCGTTAAAAGCAGGAGAGAACAAATTCGAGTGGAATGAAGCAGAAAAAATTTCGCATATTATTTCTGATCTCACCGTTAGTCAAAAAACAAAGGGACAGGATGCAGGTAAAAATATTGGAATCTTGGATCAATACATTCCAGACAAGGGGCTGGCTGCTTTTTATTATCGGCTTGCTTTTGCAAGGGACAACGCATGGGCGGAGCTTTTGTGTTCACAGATAAAAGAAAAAAATTATACGCTTTTGGTTACCATCGGATTCTCACCGCTTTTGATTCCAGAAGCAAAGGTACAAGCGCTGATCAAATCATGTAATCCTTATATTAACTCATCCCTTATAGATGCTATCTGCAGAAAACTGATTGACGAAAGAAGATGTAACAAACACCTTTTTCCAAATATTTATCGCCCAAATGCCGCAGAC
>DOXU01000080.1 GCA_003518885.1 Oscillospiraceae bacterium | reverse complement strand
ACCCCAAATAGTTAAAGGCATCTTTGACATTCTCAAAGGGATCCATGTTAGAACCATTTGTATCGTAAATGAATAAAGTGTTCGGATTGCCGGATTGTGGGCCAATATATTTTGCTAGTGCTTTGATCACGCCATCAGACAGCTTGACCTCATCGGCTGAAGGATTCTCCTCCATATCAATATCCAAGCCATCCAGACCCCATTGACCGGACAAATCCTGCAGCAACTGTTTCGCGTAGCCATCAAATTGCGCAGCAGTCGGATTATCACTGCCAAATTCATCTGGAATGTTGACTAGCGTGCTATAGCCAACTGCCCGAACCAGTTTTACCCCACGCGCGTGCAGTGCCGGCGCATATGTTGACTTCAACGTATCGAAAAATGGCTTGGCCTGCGCTTCTTGGCCCATTGGAACAAAACTGAACACATTGACGATATCGATACCAGTCGGTAAATCAGTCATGGCAACGGTGTTCTTATCCAGCAGGGACGTATTTACGCCCTGCATCGTCTTATCCCGCCAGGCACGATAATAAACCATAAATTGCGGATCTTGAGCAGTTGCCGCCTGCACTGGCACTGACTTGCCGCGACCAATTAAGCCCAGCGTCAACAAACCAGTTGCAAAAGCTAAGGCCAGTCCTGCTTTAAAGATTTACTTCATGAAAAATCGTTGCCTCCATTCGTTTTGAAATCAGAGATTTGGTGTTTCTTTTCCTTCTACTCATTCACCCCCGCTCATTACGCTTTGAAACGCATCACGTCCATATTATATAGCGCTTACAGTTTGTGAAAAGCGATAATTCCCACAATTTTGCGCACAAATTATAGATATTTCAGAATTATACAGTCCAATCTATTAAAAAAAGGTCCAGACTATGAACTTTAAGTCCATCAAGCCTGAACCGAATGATTTATTCTGCTAGTTCAAAAGCAAATTGATCTGCTGGCTGCCAGAGGTACTGATCATCACAGATATAACCCCGCAACCAAAGCTGCCCGCCCACGTTGCGCAGGTAGTAGCCCTTGGGTTGCTGGGGGTCCGGATCGGCCACCGGGGAAGCCACTGTCACAGCTCCTTGAGGGGCCTCGTGCCGGTGCAGGTCGTGATTGGTGCTCTGACCTTGGTCACGCCATTGGAGCCGCAGATCAACGGCCAGTTCCAGGGGACATAAAGTCAAGCCGCTGTTCTCTGCTTGGGCGAAGATAGCCGGCAAGTTGGCGCCTTTAGGCAACCCCAGCTCGGCAACGGTGATAAACAGTACGGTCGCCGCGTGCGGCTCTGGGGAAATCGTAAAGCGTGGGTCATCGAACAGCGCATCGGCATGGGCGTTGCACTGAATACCTGCTTGATCGAGGGCTTGGCGCAGGTTATCTTTTGTGTGCCCGCCAGTGGTGATTGACATGGCCGGAAACTGTGCTGGATTCAGCATTGCGTGCTCCTTTCGAAACGAAAAATCGGCATCTTCCTCTGGCTGCGAAGCTCTGGGAAGATACCGATTGTACAACGCAGCATGCCTTATTGGCTGCACCGGTACTTCAAAGTGGTCTAAGATTGCTCGGTTTAGATTAGTCGGCGGACTTGAGTTTGCAGCGCGGGGACAACTTGTTCCGCAAACCATGGATGATGGTTCATCCAACCATAATTGAGCGGTGATGGGTGTACTAATGGAAAATAATCTGGCAGATACTCCGCATAATGTGCCACCGTGTCCGTTAATGTCTTTTTGCGCTGCTGGCCCAAATAATACCGTTGCGCATACTGGCCAATCAGTAAGGTCAACTGAATATGCGGCATCAATTCCAGCAACGGCGGGTGCCATTTTTCAGCAAAACCCAAATTTTTATAGTTCTAAAAGCAGCGTTAAAGTTTATTGGCGCTGTTGGTAAACTACTAATAGAAATATTTATTGCTGCTTAATTTTTAAGGAGGTAAGTAAGTGGGATTGTTACAATTAATACTTGGTGTACTGGGATATGCCATATTGTTGAGTTCGCTTGCTTTAACAATAATGGTGCGACACCAAACTTCTGATCAAAAACGTAGCGAAGCCTATATAAAAGTGGCTAAGTATCTGGGCGAAAACCCAACTTTATTTAAGAAGATAAACCAATTAGTCAAATTGGAAAGTGCAACAAAGCTTATAGCATTCGTGTTCTTTTTTGGCGGATGGATAGTCTATTCAATAAATAGCTTTTTGATTGACTCTTTGGACGAGGGAGTTCGTGTAATCATTTTGTGGGCATCGATTGCCTTATTTGTTATTTTGACTATTGTGCAGATGATGCTAGAATTTCGGCACAAAAAATTGTTGGCTTTTCCTCTTTCTAATATTTCTCTAGTAGAGAATACTGCAGGAGAGAAACGTTGGATTCTCAGCAAGATACTGTTAATGATCGGGACCGTGATATTGACAATATGGCTACAACTTGTGGCTCAATGATTACTAAGCTGATAAACTTTTAAAATTTGATCCGTTAGATTGTGATCTTTCGGGCAGAATTC
>DOXU01000107.1 GCA_003518885.1 Oscillospiraceae bacterium | reverse complement strand
GAAGTAGCAGAGCCCGTCATGAAAACCAAAGTGATTACTTTTGCTTCCTACAAAATAGCATTGGAATTTTCGGGTGTAGATGCAGAGAAATTACGAAAATCTTTTCAGAAATTGATTGCTTTACCAGAACTATTGATGGAAAAAAAGACAAAGCGAGCGGTTCGAATGATAGATATTCATCCGTGGTTTGAAAAGGCAGAACCAATCTTTGAAGAAAATCTCTTAGAATTAAAAGCAATATTGCCAGCGGGACAGATGGAAACGATCAACCCCAATTGCTTTACTGCCATTTTGGAGCAGTATGTACAATTAAAGCCGGACTTGGATCATATATGCCGTACCGGCATTTTTAACGAGCAAATGCAGTCTTTTCATTAAAATAGAATAAAGTGGATTATTTTGCAGAGGTAGAAATGCCTCTGTTTTTTTGTTCTTTTTTTCATGGACAAGATTTCTGGTTCTAAAAATGGACAAAGTCCCATAATTTGTAGGGAAAGGGGATGAGAGCATGGCAGACCAAGACATGGCTGCACGATTTAATGAGGTTGCGGCAAGAATTGGCCCACTAGGTGATCTTTTGCGCAAATTGCCTTTATCCATACGGGCGCAAGTGCAAGAAATACGTTTGCGTGCCGATCGACCCATCGTACTTGTTTTGGCAAAAAAAGATCTCTATATAAGAAAAGATGGCCAGCTGGTTGAACAGGTAAATTCATCATTGCAATTAGCAACACGTTCACAGATTGAAGATGTTTTTCGTTTGCTTTGTGATAGTTCCGTTTACGCGCATCAGCACGAAATTTGCAATGGATTTGTTACACTTCGCGGTGGACATCGTGCAGGGCTCTGCGGAACAGCGGTTTTGCAAGATGGGAGTATTTCTAATTTACGGGATATTTCGGGGATCAACTTACGTATTGCCAGAGAGTTTTGCGGGGCGGCAAATTCTATTCTCTCTTTTTTAAAGAAAAATGGACGAGTTTGTGGCACTATTTTGGTTGGCCCTCCTGGATGTGGAAAAACTACTCTTTTGCGTGATTTAGCTAGACAACTTTCTTTAGGCGCTTTGGGAAGATGCCGGGTGGTCATTGTAGATGAAAGAGGAGAAATCGCGGCTGTATCCAGGGGAGTGCCACAGAACAATGTCGGCCAGTGTGATGTGTTGGATGGTTATCCAAAAGGAGAGGGAATTTTGCAAGCCGTCCGTTGTTTATCACCAGATGTAATCATTTGCGATGAAATTGGCGGGGAAGCGGATGCTCATGCGGTGGCAACAGGATTAAATGCGGGTGCCACTGTTATTGCTAGTGCTCACGCCTCTTCCATAAAAGAACTCGTTTCACGGATATCTATACGCCCGGTGCTGCAAACAGGAGCTTTTGCCCAAGCAATTTTACTTTATGGGCGAGATAAGCCAGGACAGGTGCGTGCCTTTTATCAGGAAGGTGGACAGGATGGTTTTAAAAATATTGGGTCTTCTCATGCTATTCAGCGTGTGTACGATGATCGGCTTGCTTAAATCCATGTCACTTTCCAAGCGCGTTAGGCAATTGGAAGGGTTCCAAAATGCATTGGACGCAATTGCGTCAGAAATCCGTTACTTTGCAGCACCGCTGGAAGAGATTATGGAAAAGTTTGATTCTATGCCAGAATATAAGGAGCTTCTTGTTTTTGGTTTATGCAAGAAGAATTTTTTAAAGAACCGATCTTTTCAATCTGCATGGGAAAAGGCCTTAGAGCAAGCAAAACCAACGCTTTCTCTAAATGATGGAGATCGAGAAGTCCTTGTATGGTTTGGCCGCTCATTGGGAACGACCGATGCAGACGGGCAGGCTGCCAATTGTGCCCGTTATGGTGAATTACTTGCTCAACGTTTAGTTAATGCCAGAGAAGATACTGTAAAACGTGGACGAATGTACACATCGCTTGGTGTATTGGCCGGTGTGTTCTGCGTCACTCTGTTATTTTAAAAATTTCCAATATGCCTGTCTGCAACTGATGCGACAGGACGGAGGAATGTTAATGGATATCAATCTTGTTTTTAAAATTGCCGCAATTGGCATTATTGTTTCCGTGCTTAATCAAGTGCTTATTCGTTCTGGAAGAGAAGAACAGGCGACCATGACAACACTTGCTGGATTAATTGTCGTACTTTTTATGATTATTCAGCAAATTAGTCGGTTGTTTAGTATGGTAAAATCTCTTTTCGGTTTATAAGCACTGGGGGCAAGGAAAAATGAATATGTTACATATCGCAGGTATTGCAGTAACGGTTGCGGCATTTGCCCTGCTTTTACGTCAATACCGGAAAGAATATGCCTTACTTGTTGGACTGGCCGCTGGTATTTTGTTTTTTGGATTGGTGCTTTCAAAGGCGATGCCTGTTTTTACGGAGCTAAAATCTCTTGCAAACCAGGCGCATATTGATGGACAGTATGTTTCCGTTTTAGTTAAAGCGCTAGGAATTTGCTTCATTACACAATTAGCGGCGGATACCTGCAAGGATGCAGGAGAGAGTGCTATGGCAGGAAAAGTGGAAATGGCAGGAAAGTTTGCTGTTGTTTTAATTGCTCTACCACTGTTTGATCAGATTGCCAAATTGGCAATCGGACTTTTAAATACCTAAAAAATCATCCGACGGTAAAATACTGCGGAGGTTCAAATGAAAAGGCTGTTCATTCTATTAATTCTAATTCCGCTGTTCATTTTCTGTACACCAACTCTTTCCGCTTATGCAGCGGATGCTGGCCAAATTTTAAATGAACAGACGCAAAAGAGCGGTGCAGCAGGCCTTAATGGAAAAACACCAGCGGAGGCAAAGGGTGCACTGGGAAAACTGGGAGTAAAAGGTGCCGACTCCAAAGGGGTGAGTGGTTTTTCCCTCTCTAAAGTTTTTTCCTGGTTATGGAACTCTATTCGAAAAATCGTAACGGCGCCATTTAAGGCGACAGCCGCTGTGTTTGGTATTTTGCTTTTTTGTGCATTAGCGGGAACAATGAAAAATTCTTTTGCTGATACAGCAATGAAAGGAATTTTCGAAAATGTTTGTGCCTTGTCTATTGCAGGTGTCCTAATACTGCCCATTACCAAATGTGTTGCAGCCGCCTCTACAACAATTCATAATTCTGCTATTTTTCTCAGTGCGTGTCTTCCGGTTTTTGGAGGATTAGCAGCAGCATCTGGGCATCCAGCTTCGGCTGTATTGGCGCAGGGATCGGCTTTACTAATGGCGCAAGTCATCTCACAAATTGCTTCAACCACTTTTGTTCCACTAGTAGGGATTTTTTTGGCATTCTGTGTGATTGGATCGATTGCTCCTAGTGTCAATATTATTGGCTTGGCGGGCTTTGCCAAAAAAATTGTAACAGTTGGTCTTGCTCTTGCCATGACTGTGTTTTCAGCTGTGTTAACTATCCAAGGTTTTATTTCACAAGCAGCCGATTCGGTAACGATGAAAACGGCAAAGTTTGTGGTCAGTAATGCCGTCCCACTGGTTGGGAATACCGTTAGTGATGCACTTAATACTGTGGCGAGCTGTGCGGGACTTCTAAAAAATGCAGTTGGTGCATATGCAATAATAGTGTTCTTGGCGGTTTATTTGCCCGTATTGTTGGAATGCCTGATTTGGACATTGGTCGTCAGTCTTTCATCTGCACTAGCCGAGACTATGAATATGGGAACAGCTTCTAATTTGCTCAAAGGAATGTCATCTGCATTACAGATGTTGACAGCGCTGATTGTGGCAGCAGCTTTAACCATGATGATTTCTATCTGTATTATGCTGCTGGTTACCGGGCAAACGTAAAAACACAAGAAGATCAAAATATTGTCCTTCAGGGGGAAAATAAAATGGGCGCAATACAATCCTGGGGTATTTCCGTCTGTTTAGCGGCACTGGCTGCTGGCATAGCTGGAATTTTGGCGCCAAAAGGAAATCTTGAAAAAACATATAAGTTTTGTATCGCTTTATTTTTCTTGTGTAGTGTGCTGATTCCGTTGTTCAATCTTCGTCATATTCACTTGCCATCGATCTCGGCCTCTTCTTCGGAGATAGGGGAGGCAGGCTTTTCGCAAGCTGTGGAGGAACAAACCTTAGCACAGGTAAAACAGAATTTGGAGGACACAGTCCGTTCTCTCTGCAAAACGCAAGGAATAACGCCAGAAGCAGTGGAGGTCACGGTGAATCGAAATCAAGAGGGGGCATTTGATCCACAGCGTGTTTCCATTCTTCTTTCCGAGAGCGATATGGGTAAGAAAGAAGCTGTCATTTCCACCGTGCAGAATGCATTAGGAATTTCCGTAGATG
>DOXU01000165.1 GCA_003518885.1 Oscillospiraceae bacterium | reverse complement strand
GTGTCGGTTCAAATCCGTCCTTGGGCAAATATTTTATAATTTCCAAAGCGAGGTAAAAAGCATGTACCAGGACAAGAAGCTTATCTGCAAAGAGTGTGGCGAAGAATTTGTGTTTACTGCTGGTGAACAGGAATTTTACGCAGAAAAAGGGTTCGTGAACGAACCACAAAGATGTAAACCCTGCCGTGACGCACGTAAAAATGCAGGTAAGCCTCAACGTGAGATGTTTACAGCTGTCTGTGCATCATGTGGAAAAGAATGTAAAGTTCCTTTCCAACCCAAAGGAGATCGTCCCGTCTATTGCAGTGAATGCTTCGCACAAATCAAGGAGCAGCGTTGAACGACACCTTTTATCTGATCTGATTTGTCTGGCTCCGGATTTCCGGAGCCTTTCTTATGCCCAAAATAGAAAATAAAATGTGTTTCTGACGAAACAATTTGTTTGGGATGAACAGTATTTTGAGTGAAATGAAACGTGATTAATGGGTGTGTTGGCGGCAGAAAACCAATCCGATCAGAATTGCTATTGCAAAACGCTCATTTTTTCAGTATAATATGCTCATAAGCAAAGACTGCGACTTCCTTTGTAATGGTATTCTAAGGAAAGTTAAGGAGGTTCTCATTATGGCAGAAGTAACTAAACAGACTTTAATTGGTGAAGTCCTGGATCGTGATATGGGTGCAGCAGAGTATTTTATCAGCATGGGTATGCATTGCCTGGGTTGCCCAGCATCCCGCGGCGAAAGCATTGAAGAGGCTTGTATGGTACATGGTACAGACAGTGATGAGCTGGTCGAAAAGCTCAATGAGTATTTAGTAAAATCTGCAAAATAATCTTTTGTAGAGGCGATAAATGCCATCCGGCACTGCCGGATGGCATTTATTTTTATTTTGATTGCTTTTAAATATATATACAAGGAGACAAAATTTGAATCATCTTCCTTATCTAAGTCCCCGGTTACGAACAGTGGCGTCTTTTGTGCAGGCAGGCAGGACGATAGCGGATGTTGGTACAGATCACGCCTATCTTCCTGTTTGGCTAGTTGGTTCAGGGCAGAGCCCAAGCGCCGTGGCAAGTGATGTACGAAACGGTCCCTTGGAACGTGCGGCTCATACGGTGGCACAATATCATATGGAAGATCGGGTCCAACTTGTTTTATCTGATGGCTTGTCCGATGCAAATGTTCAAGAAATTGTGATAGCAGGAATGGGTGGGGAACTTATGACCAGAATTCTGGCACAATCCGCACCCTATAAAACGGATCAGCATTTTATATTGCAACCAATGACGATGCAGAGCCTATTGCACGATTATCTTTGTCGTAACGGTTTTAGTTTGGAAAGAGAAGATGTGGCGGTTGAAGGGAAAAAACATTATTTGATTATTTCGGCTAGGCCGGGTGGAAAGACGTTTGTACCGGATCCGCTTTTTTGTATTACAGGCATTCTTCCTAAAACGGGAGGGCAACATACGGCTTCTTATTTGTTCTGGCAAGCAAAACGACTGTACCGAAAGGCACAAGGGTTATGCCATTCTAAAGAACATGCGGAAGAGGCGGAAAAATGGATGGATCTGGCCTGTCGAGTTGAACAAATAGCAAAACGAATATAGAGATGTATTTTGAAAAACGAATGGAGGAGCTTTATGGTAACCGTAGAAGAAATATTTTCCTTTTTGCAAGAGGTTGCTCCGCTTGATTTGGCGGAGAATTGGGACAATGTAGGCGTATTGGCGGGAAGTTCTTCACAAAAGGTAAAAAGGGTACTCCTGTCTTTAGATATCACTTCTGCTGTTTGCGAGGAAGCGGCTTCCGCGGAGGCCGATCTGCTTATCAGCCATCATCCCGTTATTTTCCACCCATTGCATAGTTTGCGTATGGACGCGGCTTCTGCTCCTGTTTGGCAGTTGGCTAGTAAAGGAATATCGGCAATTTGTATGCATACAAATTTAGACATTGCAACAGGTGGTGTGAATGATGTTCTACTAGATGTAGTTGGCTTGCAGAAGCCGGTACTATTGCAGCCATTGGGCGTGGATGTTTATCAGAAAATTGTCGTATTTGTTCCCGATGAGCATTTGGACAATGTGCGGAATGCCATGGCTAGTGCCGGTGCTGGTCAGTATAGAAATTATGATAGTTGTTCCTTTAGTTCACCAGGAACGGGCTATTTTCGTCCCCTCGTGGGGACGCATCCCTACATGGGAGAAACAAACCGTATGGAGTCTGTAAATGAAACACGCTTGGAAATGGTTTGCCGAGAGCAGGACACTCCAAGGATCGTGCAAGCGATGCAAGCAGCGCACCCTTATGAGGTTCCTGCTTTTGATATTTTCGATGATAAAGGGTTAGGAGAGCCTTATGGCTTGGGCCGTGTCGCTCTTACTGCAAAACCGGAGCATATTATTTTATTCGCTAAAGCAATAAAGAAAGCGCTGAAAGCTCCCACGGTACAATACCATGACTCAGGAAAATTAGTTCACAAGGTGGCAGTTTGCAGTGGTGCATGGGATCGTGAATTAACGCCATTAGCCGTTCAGGCTGGTGCAGACACTATTTTGTCCGGGGAAATCAAGCATTCAGATATGCTAGAAATTATAGAGGCCGGATTAAATTTGGTTGCGGCAGGACATTATGCAACAGAGCAACCAGTTTGCGTGGCATTGCGGCGAAAACTAGAAGAGGCATTTCCTGCAGTAGCATTTGATTTAGCAGATTCAGGGAAGGAACCAGTGCAGGCAATATAAAGATAAACAAAGATTGGAGAGGAAAACAAAATGGCTCTTGATGGTGTGGTACTGCATTTTCTTGCTCATGAAATCAATGCTTTAGCAGGTGCTAGGGTTGACAGAGTACAGCAACCAGAAAAAGACGAGATTGATTTGATTTTTAGACGGCGTGGGGGAGGCGCGAAACTTTTGCTTTCTGCTAGTGCACATCCACGTGTTCATTTATCAGAAGAAGACAGAGAAAATCCGATGACCGCGCCGATGTTTTGCATGTTGTTGCGCAAACATTTGGGCGGAGCAAAATTCATGGGAGTACGTCAGCCCGGCCTTGAACGTATTCTGTATCTGGATTTTGATTGTCGAAATGAATTAGGAGATCTGGTCAGAGAGACTC
>DOXU01000197.1 GCA_003518885.1 Oscillospiraceae bacterium | reverse complement strand
TTCGTAGGCAAGCTCCACCAAATGAATGGCCTTTTCGGTAGGGAGCAGCAGAGAACTGCGCCTATCTATTTTGGATTGCTTTTTTTCGAGATAGCCTTTTGCCCTCAAGGAGGTTACCATGTTGGTAATCATGGCTTTTGTGACAGTAAAAAATTGGGCGGCCGCATTTGGCGTTTTCTCTTTTTCTGTCTTCACAAGATAAATCAACAGCCCCATTTCACTGGATCGAATGGGCAAATCCCGTTTGATTGTGTGATTGATTCGACAAAATAAAGAAACTTGTTCGGAAGCTCTTGCAATCTCATCCATGAGGATAGTGTCCTCCTTTTTCAAAAAGTACATCAGGTGTACTAAATGCTATAATAGTACACCTAGTGTACTTTGTCAATGTCCTAATTGATTATCCATCAAATGCTGCCTGACGGCCAATATAACGATTGAAGGCGTTCTGTTCTTTTTTCAAGAAAAAATGAAGGCTTTTGGCGTAATATCACTGGTTGGGCAAAAATGGTGGAAAACATTTATTGGGAAAAAGTCTTGGAAAAGGGAGGAAAAACCTGTTGGCTTCCACAAAAATTATGCTGCACTAAACGAAAATGGCGACCGGTTGGGGCCTGGTTGGCGTTTTGTTCAGGAGTCGCACTCCTTTTTATGGTCCTCCTTTAGTAAGGCCTGCATGGTTGCATTTTGAAAGGTGGCAATCAGTTCATGAATTTCCTCCAGCGATTCCCCTTGCCGATTTAAAAACCATTCTCGCCAGATCGCATAGACTCCGGCACTCATAAATTGGGACCAATAGTTGAGCTGCATGGGGGGGATACAACGCCAATCGGTGTTTTTAGCGTAAAAAAGAAGCATATGTCGATGAAATATTCCTTGAATAATATACTCATAATTTCGCTTGATCGCTAAGGACAAGGCCGTTGAAAATTCTGAAAAGAAAAATTGTAATTCCTCCATTTTCTGAGAGGAAGGAATTTGTAGAATGACGGCCTCAAAAAGAGTGGCGATTTTGGGCTCAAAATAGGCGATGAGGATTTCTTCTAATGTATTATAATTACGGTAAAAGGCCATTCGACTAACCCCCGCCCGTTTGACCAATTCGGTGATTTTGATCTCTTCTAGACTTTTATTCTTTAAAATTTGGAAGAGAGCCGTTGTTAAATATTCCTTCGAATCATTTTTTATTTCTTGCGCATGTTTGGTAGCTGGCATTACAATTTCTCCATTCTGTCACAGATGCTGGGTATTTGCTTGCTAAAAGACAAGTGTTAGTATAATATAAACTCACACATGTTACAAGTGTAACGTACATTTAGGAGGATTTTAATATGCCAAAAGATAAAGAACTCGTCGTCGTAACCGGTGGAAGTGGTTTTATTGCTAGCCATATCATCATCAAACTTTTAAAGCAAGGTTTTGCAGTCAGAGCCACCGTTCGCTCTTTGGCCAAAACGGATTTAATCAAAAGGATGCTGACCAATGGGGGTGTGCAGGATTTTTCCGCCTTGTCTTTTATTGAAACAGACTTAACTCGTGATCAAAACTGGGAGCAAGCGATGGCGGGGGCAACTTATGCCATTCATCCAGCTTCTCCAACGCCTACTCTGAACTTTAAAAAGGAAGAAGAGATGATTCGCCCTGCAATTGATGGGGTATTACGCGTGCTAAAAGCGGCGAGAGATCATCAGCTCAAACGGGTTGTATTAACTTCTGCCTATGGGGCCATTTTTGCCGGGCATAAAAATAGAACAACCCCGTATACAGAAGAGGATTGGTCCGACCTATCCGCTAAAAATATTCACCCTTATCAAAAGTCCAAGACATTGTCAGAAAAAGCGGCTTGGAAATTTATCCAAGAGGAAGGAAATGGGTTGGAATTAGCCACAGTCAATCCTGTCAGTGTCATGGGCCCTGTCCTGTCTTCCGATTACTCTCACTCCAATATTCAAATTCAAAATCTTTTGGAAGGAAAAGTGCCCGCAGCACCAAAAGTGGATTCTGGCTATGTTGATGTGCGGGATGTAGCAGATTTGCACCTTCTTGCCATGACGTCTCCCCAAGCGGCGGGGCAACGGTTTCTTGCCACAACCGGTGAGACGCTTTCTATGCTGGAAGTAGCCAATATTCTAAGAGAAGCCTTCCCCGCATATGCAGATAAATTGCCCACCAAAGAATTGCCAAATGCCGTGATAAAAGCCATCGCATTGACCAATCCTATGATGAAAATGGTTGCGCTATTAGTGGGCACCTATGCCCAAACCAGCAATGCAAAAGCGGTTCGCATGTTGGGTTGGCACCCCATTCCCGCCAAAGATGCCATTATTGCGACAGCACAGTCCATGATTGATTTAGGGCTTGTTAAGTCGAACAAATGATCTCCTTTTGGGAAAAAGACATACAATTTAAAGTGTATTTTGCTAAAAAGACCGAGGCTTTTCAAAACCTCGGTCTTTTTATGGGTAAATTCATAGGGTTATTTAAAAAATGGCAACTTGAATTTTTATAAGTTAAACGGGTTCATAACGGTTTTGCCCTTTTGCCCAGGCTAAAACCAAGGGAAGAGCAAGCAACTGCCCATTAGGTCAAAGACTGGATGGCGGCTTTGGCCCATGGTGATAACGATATCCAATTTTGGCGAGGGATCTATTATTTTGAGAAGTTAGTTGGGTACATCATCGTGCTATGTTTCAATAATGACTTTGATAATTTCTTGATTCATGAGGGGAGCAGGTTCTGTTTTGAAAAAATAATCGTCGAAAATTTCAGAAAACAAAGCTTTGTCAAGAGTTCTTGCCATTTGATTTTAATAGGCACTGTGAGGCACAAATAAAGTTGGCTTTAGGTTTCATTAGGTAGCTCTTTAAACCAATTCTTTGTTGAATTGGCTATTTTCACTAAAATCAGCATTACGGGGACCTCCACCAAAACGCCGACGATTGTTGCCAAGGCAACGGGAGAGGAAGTTCCAAAGACGGAAATTGCGACAGCTACAGACAATTCGAAAAAATTTGAGGCTCCAATCATACCCGCAGGGGAGGCAATATTGTGTGGCAACCGCCATATTTTGGAGACAAAATAGGCAAGAAAAAAGATGAGAAAGGTCTGTATAATGAGTGGGACAGCAATGAGGATGATGTGTAAAGGATTCGCTAAAATGACTTGCCCCTGGAAAGAAAAGATGATAATTAAAGTTAATAATAGCCCGACAGTGGTGGTATGATTAAACTTTGAGACAAACGTCTTTTCAAAATAGGTTGTTCCTTTATATTTAATCATGATGATGCGGGTTAGAACGCCACCCACTAAAGGAATAACTACAAATAAAAAGATCGAAAAGAATAAAGTATTCCAGGGAACAACAACATGGCTAACGCCTAGCAATAATTTGACAAGGGGAACAAAGGCAATTAAGATAATCAGGTCATTTGTTGCTACCTGTACGACTGTGTAAGCGGGATCCCCTTTTGTCAGGTGACTCCAAACAAATACCATGGCAGTGCAAGGAGCGGCTCCTAGCAATACAGCACCTGCCAAATAATCTTTGGCCAAATCGGCTGGGATGAGGTTTTTGAACACAACATAAAAGAAAAAGGAAACGATTCCAAACATCGTAAAGGGTTTGATTAACCAGTTCGTGACCCAAGTGACAAATAACCCTTTGGGGTTTTTACCAACATTTTTGACACTTTGAAAATCGACCTTCATCATCATTGGGTAAATCATGATCCAAATAAGAATGGCAAGGGGAATGGAAATCTGAGCGTATTCAAAGTTGGCTAAAAAATGGGGAACTGCAGGTAGAAATTTACCAATGGAAATGCCGATCGCCATGCAAATGATGACCCAAATAGTTAAATATTTTTCAAAGAATCCAATGCCTACCCGCTGTATTTTTTCTTTTTTCATAAGCGGACCTCCCGTAAATCTAATATAGATACTTATCTATATGTTAAAAAGGGGAACGCGCATCGCGGTACGAAGCCCCTTTTTCATATTACTTGCAAATACAGTCCTTGGTATCAGAGAATATGGAGTGAAGGAAGGAACAGAGATACGCTGTTTCGGCCCCATTTAGACGATAAAAGTTGTTCTTTCCCTCCTTTTTGCAGAGCACTAACCCGCATGCACATAAAATCTTCATGTGATGGGACAGGGTGGGTTGGGTAATCTCCAATTTTTCCAAAATTTCACAAGCACATAATTCTCCGCATGACAACATGTCAAGGATCATCAGCCGATTAGCATCAGAAAGTGCCTTCAAT
>DOXU01000019.1 GCA_003518885.1 Oscillospiraceae bacterium | reverse complement strand
TGGAGATGAAATAAAACATTTCCAGAGTTACTCGCCTGCAAGGACGGAAGGGTAATTCATAAAACTATCACCGTAGTATACCGCATTTCTCCGCCTCTTGTAAAGGCGAGACTTTTGTTTTAGCTCTATTGCAAGAGTAAATCAATTGGTTTAGAATAACAAGCGTACGCATGGAAAAGTGGAGGGTCGTGCGTTAAGTGCCAGTTGGGCGGGAAGTTGCCGCTGAACGAAAAATCCGTATGAGGATTTGCGGTACGGCTGTCGCATTCCGTTGCCACATTCAAGGGATCTCTCTTCATGTGGCGGAACCATTTGGAGAGGAGATTATTTTGAAAATTTCAACAAGAAAACTTGTGACCCTTGCACTATTTGTTGCGCTTGGGGTCATATTTGCACGCTTTTTATCGTTTCAAACACCAATTTTGCGGATTGGTCTTGCATTCATCCCTTTATCATTAGCTGGAATCTATTACGGGCCCATTTCTGGCGCCGTAGTCGCTGCACTAGTGGATATTTTCGGATTCGTTTTATTCCCTAGTGGGGCTTATTTTCCAGGATTTACTGTCAGCGCTGCTCTTTCCGGCATTGTGCTTGGGCTTTTACTTTATAAAAAAAGCCCTTCATTATGGCGAGTTATTTGGGCTAACGCTATCACCTGTTTTATCATATCCGGATTTTTATCGACTTATTGGCTAACGTTTATTATACCGGGACAAACCTACTTTATCCTTTTGGCAACTCGTATGATCACTCAGCTGATTCTCTTCCCTGTGCAGTTTGTTGTGACCTTTGCTATTTGGAAAGCTATTGACAAACAGCATATTTTTCGATTAGCCTAGATTATAAAATCGTTATGAACCATATTTGCCATCATGCAGTACACAAAAAGGCGGAGAGTCATTCGGCTCCCCGCCCTTTTTGATGCCTAAATAGGATAATGTATCCTCTTATTCACCCTCATGTTTAATTCCAAAGATTAAACGCAGCAATCCCTTTAATACATTCGGGCTTTTCCAAACAACAACTTTCATTGCCCAAACCTCCATCTCAGCATTTCCGGCAGAAAAAAGCGGTTGCAATCAACACGGCCGCCAACACAATGGCCACCAGTTCAACAGGAAGAATAAATGCCATCAAAACACCTATTCCCAAACAGATACCTGCAAATTCTTTCCTATGCCGTCCCACTGTTCTCCCTCTATGAACGGCATAAATTGAAGCACCCACATCATATGTCCATGCCTGTGACTGCACCCGGCCGTTAATATTAATTTATGCCATGCAAGGGAAATCGGTTCCTATTTTTTAGGACAAAGAAAAATTAGCAAAGTGCCCTCGCGGACAGAAATGACAGCCTCTTCATCTTGGAACTCATTACTAACACCGATAGGATTGGATTGCTCCATCCTGGCATTTTCTAACGTGTATTGCATTCCATATTCAGAAACCCCACATGCGGTCTGTCCAAAGGGAAAAACAGAAATATAATAATTGGGCCGTCTCTTCAAATGAAGGGCCCCATTTTTTATTGCGTAAACTTCTGTGCCTCCATCAATAATAACCGCGTCCGCACCATTATTTGTCAAATAAAGCAAAGCACAAAGATTAGCAAACGTGTGATCGGCTCGTCCGCCCAATACACCAAGCAACAAAAAAGAATGATAACCTAAATCCAACGCATGGCGTAGTGCTAACATCGTGTCCGTATCGTCTTTTTCCGGGCTGAAGCGTTCTATTTGCACTCCCTTAGGCAAAATAGAAATAGAATCCAAGTCGCCCATTACAACATCTGGCACAACACCCAAAAGACGTGCATTGTCAGCTCCACCATCAGCGCACAGAATATAGTCATCTGCCCGCAATTTTTGTTTTAACACATCAGGAGACTGCATCGGGCCTGCCGCTATCAAAACACATCGGTTCATTTTTTGCTTTCCCACTCTTTCTTACGCGCTTTTAATGCCTCATATATGGTGCAATAGCTTTTATGGCGAGAAGAAGAAACCTCTCCATTCCGTACGGCTTCTCGGACAGCGCATCCGTCCTCACGAACATGTACGCAACTACGAAATTGGCACTGTCCAAGAAATGGCGCAAAATCACGAAAAGATAACGCGAGTTCCTCTTTGGGAATCGTCAGCGCCTCTGCAATATTTAGTGCGGAAAAGCCTGGTGTATCTGCTAAATACCCATCACCATTCAACCCCGCGTCAGAAAAACGAAAAATTTCTACAATACGGGTCGTGTGTCGACCACGTCCTAATTTTCGACTAACCTCCCCCACTTGCAAAGAGAGCTTAGGAGCAATACGGTTCAACAAGCTTGATTTTCCCACACCAGAATTCCCAGTAAAAACGCAAACACCAGAAAGTTGGGCACACAATTCATTCATTCCCTCGCCTGTTACGCTGGAAACGGAGAAAGAGAGAAAACCAGCTTTACGATAAAGCGCAACAAAATCATGCATTGAGCCCAAATCACATTTTGTAAATACCATGACCGGTTCAATTTTTTGCGTTTCCGCAATAGCAGCAAGTTTGTCGATAGCAAGAGTATCCGGAGCCGGATTAGAGATCGCTGATACAATAAATAATTTATCAATATTCGCCAACGGAGGGCGAAGTAGCTGATTCTTGCGTGGTAAGATTTCTTCCACCATTCCCTCTTTTTCCTGTCCATCCTGTATAGAAAAATGGACAAAATCTCCAACCAAGGGGGGACGCTTTTCTTTACGGAATATTCCTCTTGCGCGACAAGCATAAACCTGTTCCTCAAAACGCACATAATAAAAAC